>NZ_VWWM01000010.1:0-160802 GCF_011752945.1 Paraburkholderia sp. Cy-641 | reverse complement strand
GAGTTGGCACCGGGCGCGTCGTCATACCGGCTGTTGCAGATCGACTTGCTGCTGCGCCTGCGCGACGACGCGGCGGCCTCGCGCGCAAGCCGCGACGCGCTGGCGAGCGCCGGCGCCGCGGCTTCGATGATCCATCTGCAGCATGGCTATCTGCTGCAGCGTGACGGCCGTTACGACGAAGCGCGGGCGGACTACGACGAGGCGCTGGCGAGCGTGGCGGACCTGACGGACGTGGTGGACGACTCGCACGGCGCTGAGCAACTGCGCGCGCTGCGTCTGCTCGTGGCCCGCGCCGAGCTGAGCGCCGGCGACACGGCTGCCGCGCTCAAGGTTCTCGAAGCGTTTCCCGACAGCGATGCCGAGGCGCAGCAATGGCGCCGGTTCGCGCAATGGCTCGCAACAGGAGACGCGTCCGCGCGGCCCGCGCTCGAACCGCCGCTTCTGCATTGCGAAGTCAACGGCACCGAACCAGCGTGCTCGCCGATCGCACCGGAAAAGCCGGCAAGAACGCTGGCCGAGGCGGCCTATCGCGCCGCCGCGAACGCCCATCCGCGCGAGGCGCTCGGCCTGTTCGACGCGGCCCTGCAGGTCGGTGGACCCGACCGGGAACTGGAAGGCCGGCGCGACGCCGTGCGCCGCCAGCTTGCGCAGGAGCCCGCGCGCGAAGCCTACGCCGCGCTGGCCGACAACGATCCCCAACGGGCGGAAAAAGCGATTGCCGAGGCGATTGCGAATGCGCCCGATGTAATGTCCTACCGGCTCCTGCTGATCGACGCGTTGACGCGCGAGCAGCGTTACGCCGAAGCGGAAGCCGCCGCGAGCGCGGCGATCCAGGTCGACGACGAGGACGCGGTGCCGCTGCTGCTGCGCGGCCACTTGCGCCAGATGCAGGGCCACTACCGCGCAGCGCGCGACGACTACACGAAAGCCGTCAAGAACGGTGCACTCGGCGACGACGATCTGCGCAACGTCCGGCTCTACGTCGCCGATGCGGCGCTGGCCGAGGGCGATGCGGCATTCGCCAGCGGCGCGTTGCAGCCGCTGCCGGCCGGCGACGCCGAAGCGGCCTGGCGGCGCAGCCTGATCGCGTACTACCGGCATCGCGCGGACCGCCCGCGGTTGCAGGCGCCGTTCCTCGATTGCCGGCTCACGCCTTACGGCACGGTGTGTACCGCGCGTCCCGCCGACAATGCGGCCGATGCGATGGTCCCGGCCATTTTCGCGGCGCTCGCAAAGGGCGACGACGCGACGGCTTTGACGCTCGCGCGCCAACTGGTCGCTGCCGCGCCGAAGCGCGACATGTACCGGCGCGTGCTGGCCGACGCGCTCGACGCGGCCGGCCGCCACGACGAGGCGAAGCAGGCGCGCGCGGCGCTCAAGGATGCCGTGCCCGAACTGGACTACGCGTATCTGCTCGCGGTGTCGGGCGCGTCCTCACAAGCGGCCCAAGCGTTCGGCGCGCTCGACGCGGCCGGCAAGCTGCCCGCAACGGCGCTGCGCGATGCGGCCTTCACGGCCGTCAATGCCGACCAGCGTCCGCTCGCGGCCGGCTATTTCCGGCGCGCCATCGACGCCGCCGATGCTGGCGCGCTCGACCTCACGCCGCAAAGCCTCTACGAGACGCGCCGCGCGGTGTCCGAGCTGGAGCGCCGCTGGGGCGCCTATGTGGCGCTGACCTATCGCGGCAGCAACAACATGCAGGCGGGCCAGAACCAGTCGGCGCTGGTCGGCGACAACCTGCAGATCGGCGCCGAGGCCTGGTGGCGGCCGGCCGCGCTCGAGCGCAACGGCACCTGGGTCGATCTCTATGCGCGGCTCATCGGCACGCCGTATAGCGCGCCGACCACGTCCACCGACACGGTGACGGGCGACAGCTTCACCGGCACCTCGCCGACCGGCTGGCCGAGCCTGCTCTCCGCCTTCGGCGTGCGCTGGAAGCCGTTTGCCTCGCAAAACATCGTGGCCGCCTTCGAGCGGCAGCAGGCGATCGGCTCGGCGGCGCAAAGCGACTGGCTCGCGCGGCTCGGCTACTCGTGGGGCACGGGCGGCGACCTGCGCGTCGACAAGCCGAGCTGGAACAACGTCCAGCTCTATGCCGAGACCGGCTACTACCTCGTGGCGAACACGCGCTACCTCACGTCGGAACTCGACGCGGGCCGCAGCTTCCGCCTGCCCGATACGTGGCTCGGCCACACGATGCTGACGCCGCACGCCGTGGCCGCGGCGGACTACAACAACGTCTACACGAGACCGTGGGCCGTCGGCGCGGGCGTCGGCCTCAACCTGCGCACCTGGCTGCGCGAGGACCGCTATCATGCGCCGCGCTCGTACCTGGACCTGTCGGTGCAATACCGCCTGCGCGTGGCCGGCGACGAACGCGCGAAGGGCTGGTTCATTCGCAGCGTCTTCAACTACTGAACGAAACAGGGATAACTCGATGATGGTCAAGAACCCTACATTGTCCGCGGGCGCACGCCGCCCGAAGACTGGCGCCGCTATGGCCGTCATGGCCGCGGCGCTTTTCGCGGGCGCACTCGCGCTGACCTGGGGGCCGGCCGCGTCCGCCCAGGAGATCGCGCGGCTCTATGCGCCGCAGGCGCCGGCCGGCTCCAGCTATCTGCGCGTGGTGAATCCGTCGGCGAAGGCCGTCAGCGTCGAGTTCGCGGGCAAGCGCGACACGCTCGATCCGAAGCGCAGGGTGAGCACCGATTACCGGGTCGTCGATGCCGCCGCCGGCGTCGAGATCAAGGCCGACGGGCACGCGCTCGGGCGCTTCGACGTCAAGCCGGGCACCTTCAACACGGTGGTGCTGACGGCGGCGGGCCAGCCGAAGCTGATCGCCGACGCCAGCGACGGGCGCGACGACCTGAAGGCGGAACTGCGCTTCTACAACCTCGCGCCGGACTGCAACGGCGCGCTCGCGATCGAGAACGGCGCGACGGTGTTCGATCGCGTGACGAGCGGCGACACCCGCAAGCGCGTCATCAATCCCGTGCAGGCTCGGCTGCAAGGGCGCTGCGAGGCGAGCGGAAGCACGGCGCCGGTGGCGCTGCCCACGCTGAAGTCGGGCGATCATGCGAGCGTGTTTCTGCTCGGCGCGGCCGCCGCGCCGCGCCTCGTGATCCAGACCGACGCCACCGAGCCGTACTCGGCCGGCCACTGAGCGCCGGCCCGCACGCCTATGGTCTTCGCGAGCATCAGCTTCCTGTTCGTTTTCCTGCCGCTCTTCCTGCTGGCCTATGCGCTCGTCGGTGCGCGCTGGCGCAATCTGACGCTGCTCGGATTCAGCTGGATTTTCTATGCGTGGTGGCGTCCCGACTTCCTGCCGCTGATCGTCTCGATCGCGCTCTGGTCGTGGGGCACGGGCTTGCTGATACAGCGCGCCGGGGCACGGCAACGGCGCTGGGCGCTGCTCGCCGGCATCGCGTGGCCGCTGCTCGCGCTGGTCTGGTTCAAGTACGCGAACCTGCTGCATGACACGGCACGCTCGATCGGCGTGCCGACCGGCGCATGGCAGGCCGTCGTGCTGCCGATCGGACTCTCGTTCTTCGTGTTCGGCGCGATTTCGTATGCGGTCGATGTCTATCGCGGCACCGTCGCCGCCGAGCCGAGCTTCGTTAGCTATGCGACCTATCAGTCGATGTTCGGCCACCTCGTGGCGGGGCCCGTCGTCCGCTACGAATGGGTGGCCGAGCGGTTGCGCCGGCGCGCGTTTCATGCCGCGGAGTTCGCGGTCGGCGTCGAGCGGTTCATGCTCGGCTTCGCGCAGAAGATCCTGCTCGCGGACACGCTGGCGCCGCTCGTGACGAGCGGTTATCAGCTGACGTCGCCGAGCGCGGCCGACGCCGCGCTGACGGTGCTCGCCTATGCGTTGCAGCTGTATTTCGACTTCTGCGCCTACAGCAGCATGGCGATCGGCCTCGGCCTGATGGTGGGGCTGCGCTTTCCCGAGAATTTCGACGCGCCTTATCTGGCCGGCTCGCTCTCGGCGTTCTGGCGGCGCTGGCATATCAGCCTGTCGAGCTGGCTGCGCGACTATCTGTACATTCCGCTCGGTGGCAGTCGCCAAAGCCTGCCGCGCGGCTGCGTGAATCTGCTGGTTACGATGGCGCTCGGCGGCCTGTGGCATGGCGCGAGCTGGACCTTCATGGTGTGGGGCCTGTGGCATGGCGCGGGTCTCGCGGCCGAACGGCTGTGGCGCGCGCGCGGCGGGCCGGCGCTGCCGTTCTGGGCGGGCCATGCCGTCACGCTGCTGTTCGTGATGGCGGGCTGGCTGCTGTTTCGCGCCGACAGTTGGGGCGAAGTGTCGACGATGCTGGCGGCGCTCGGCGGCGCGCATGGCTGGGCGATGTCGAGCGCGTTCGCCGCCGCGTTGCGGCCCAACCAGCTCGTCTGTCTGCTGGGCGGCATCGCGCTCGTCTATCTGCCCGCCGCCTGGCCGGCGGGGCACGCGCGCGGCCATGCGCTGCTGCGCTATCTGGCGGTGCCGCTGTGGCTGGTCTCGGTGTGCGTGCTGCAAGGACGCACCGTGGTCCCGTTTCTCTATTTCCAGTTCTGACCGCGATGCGCAAGTTCAACACGATGGCCTTTCTGATCGTCGTCATGGGCGGCGCGCTCCTGCTCGCCTGGCGCCTGAGCGGCGAGGCCGACGCGCTTGGGCGGCTGCTGCGGCAAGCATCGTGGCGCGATGGCGCCGCGACGCAGGCGCTGGACCGGCGCGTGGAAGAGCTCGCCGCGCCGGCGCCCGCCGTGCGGCGCGTCATCAACGGCGTGCTTTACGCAGTGACGGGCGATGCCGATCCGCAGGTGCGCAGCGGCTGCCCCGGCTGGCTGTTTCTGACCGAGGAACTGGTCGAAACGCCCGGCGGCGAGCACAACCTCGAACGGCGCGTGGCGCTCGCGCGCAAGCTCGCGGCCGATCTCGCACGGCGCGGCATTGCCGTCGTGAGCGTGCCGGTGCCGGACAAGGCCGAGCAGGCGGCAAGCGGGCTGTGCGGGCTGCCGGTGTCGCGCCAGGCGCGCGGCCGAAGGCTCGCCTGGCAGCAGGCGAGCGCGGGCCTGGCACTGCGCCAGGTCGATCTGCATGACGGCTGGGTCGCGCCCGGTTACTGGCGCACCGACACGCACTGGAATCGCGACGGCGCGAAGTTCGCCGCCCACCGCGTGGCGGCCGCGGCGCTGGCGTACGTGCCGGCCGGCGACGTCACGATGCGCCTGAGCGTGGCGGCTCGTTCCGGGGCGCGCATCGGCGATCTGACGCGTCTCGCCGGGCTGGCCGGCAACGTGCCGCCGTTCGCGCCGCGGCCCGACCTCGACCACAACGAAACGCTCGACATACACCACGGCGGCGGGCTGCTCGACGACGTGGCCGCGCCGACGGTCGTGCTGGCCGGCTCGTCGTATTCGCTCAATTCCGGCTTTGCCGACTATCTGCAACTCGCGATGAAACAGGAGATCGCGCAGCAAAGCCGCGTGGGCAGCGGCTTTGCCGGCAGCGCGATCGAACTGCTGCGGCATCACCCCGAGCGGCTCCAGGGTGTGCGGCTGCTGATCTGGGAGTGGCCGCTGCGCTCGCTCTACCAACCGCTTACCGACGATGAAAACGCCTATCTGGCGCAACCATGACAACCCAACAGGATTTCCGATGAAAAATCGTGCTTCACCGAACCGGGCCACGCCGCGCGGCTGGACCGCCGTGCTGGCCTTCGCGGCGCTCGCCGCGTCGATTCACTGCGGCGCGGCGCGGGCTGCGGCGTCGGTGATCGAGGGGCAGGACGGCTGGCTTTTCCCGGGCTGGGAAAGCACCGACAAGGTCGACCGTCCGCAGATCGAGGCTAACGTCAAGCTGATCCGCGAGGCGAAGGATGCGCTGGCGGCGAAGCACGTCGAACTCGTCGTGATGGTGGTGCCGGCCAAGTCGGTGTTCTACCCGCAGCGTCTTCCGGTTGACGTCAGGTTGTCGCCGCAGGTTCAGTCGCGCTACGGCGACCTGCTCGGCATGTTCGCGGCAGCCGGCATCGTCACGTTCGACGATCGGCCCGCGCTGCAATCCGTCGAGCACGACCGCCAGAGCGCGTTCTATCGCGCCGACTACCACTGGACCGCGTGGGCGGCGGAAGCTTCGGCCGATGCGACGGCCGCGCTGATCCGCGGCAAGTTCGCCGTGCCGGCCACCGGCGGCGGCAGCGTGCTCGGCGACTGGACCAACGAGCGCCGCTATGGCGATCTCGCGACGAACTTCATGTCGCCCGAGGACCGCAAGCGTATCGGCCGCGACATCTACACCGTGCGCAAGCAGCCGGAAGCGGCCGACGGCCTGCTCGACAGCGGACCGGCGCAGGTCGAGGTGATCGGCAACAGCTTCGTGCAGCCGTATCTCGGCTATCCGCAGAAGCTCTCGAATGCGCTCGGCGTGCCGGTGGGGCTGGCCTGGAATCCCGGCAACATCGGGCCGTGGAAGACGTTCCTCGATACGGTGGCGAACCCCTCGTTCGCGCAGCACGCGCCCAAGGTCGTGGTGTGGCAGTTCAACGAGGATCAATTGCAGACGCGCCTGGATGCGCCCGATAGCTGGGACCCGAAGAGCGTGATGCCGGCCGCGACCTGGCTGGCCGGCGTGTCGGCGGCGCTGGGCAAGTAGGGCCGATCTGGTTCGGTGGGGCGGGGGTGATCCGGGGGCCTTGGGCGGCCCCGTGGTTCCGGGCAATGCTGGCGGCCTTGGGCAACTCCGCTGGCCCTCTGCGGCCTTACCCGCAGGCCCCCACCTCGCCGCACGCCGTGCAGAAATCGCAGCCGTCCTTGCGAATCACCGCATGCGCGCCGCACGAACCGCATTTGCGCCCGAGCATCGTCTGCAGCCCTTGCGCGCTGGCCGGTTGCAGCAGCGCGTCCGCGCCGTCTTCGGGATGGGCGCGCATGCCGAAATCGGCCGATAACGCCGTGTCCGTTTTCATCTGCCCGCGCGGCAAGCGCGCGAGCAGCCGCGACGGCACCTGATTGCCTTCGGCGTCGAGAAAGCCGCGCCGATACAGAATCTGCTGGATCGCAAACGCGAGCGCGGCCACTTCCGAATCGTGCCAGCGCGGCGCGCGATGGCCGTCGAGACGCTGCACGTCGCCCAGCCGCACCTGGCCGCGATCCCACGACACCTTGCGCATGTCCTGCAGATTGCGCGCGACGAAGCCGCCGCGCGCGGCGAGCGACAGCGAGCGCATCGTCGCCGTGATCCATTGCTGCGACTCGTCGCGCTGGCCGGTCGGGATGAAGAACTCGATCGGCCGCTCGATCGTCACGTCCTCGCCGCCGAGGCGTCCCGTCACCTCGATGAACGACACCGCGACGTACAGCGACTTCTTGCCCGCCTGGGTCAGATACTCGACCTTCTCGATGACTGCCGGCAACTCGCCCTTCGGCCGGTGATCCATCGCGATCCGCAGCGGGTCGAGATCGCTGTCGGCGAGCGTGTCGTCGGCCTGCGCGGGCGCGACGCTCAGCACCGCGCCGAGCGTGTCGTTCGGGCGATAGGTGGCGAGGCCCTTCAGGCCGTTTTTCCATGCGTCGAAATAGAGGCTTTCGAACGCGTCGAACGGATAGTCGGCGGGCACGTTGACGGTCTTCGAGATCGACGTGTCGACGTACGGCTGCACCGCCGCCATCATCTCGAGATGGTCGCGCGCCGACATCTGCAATGCGCTGACGAAGTAGTCGGGCAGCCGGTTCACGTCGCCGCCGAGCTCGCGGTAGAGCCGGTACGCGTAGTCCTCGACGTCGAACGATTCGCGGCCGCCGTCGGCCATCACCTTCATGCGCTTGTAGGTCCACGAGAAGGCCGGCTCGATGCCGTTCGAGGCGTTGTCCGCGAATGCGAGGCTCACGGTGCCGGTCGGCGCGATCGACAGCAGATGGCTGTTGCGGATGCCGTCGCGGCGGATCGCCTGCTGGACGTCGTCGGGCAGGCGCGACGCGAAGGTGCCCGCTTCGAGATAGCGCGCGGCGTCGAACAACGGGAACGCACCGCGCTCCTTCGCGAGTTCGACCGACGCGCGGTACGCCTCGTCGCGCATGAGCCGCGCGATGCGCGCCGCGAAGTCGCGGCCTTCCTGCGCGTTGTAGCGCAGCCCGAGCATCACGAGCGTGTCGCCGAGACCGGTGAAGCCGACGCCGATGCGCCGTTTCGCGCGCGATTCGTCGTATTGCTGCGGCAGCGGCCACAGCGTGACGTCGAGCACGTCGTCGAGAAAACGCACCTGGGTGCGCGTGCGTTGCGCGAGGCCGTCCCAGTCGAACGACGGCTCACGGCCCTGCAACTGCGCGAACGGATCGACGACGAAGCGCGTCAGGTTGAGCGGCCCGAGGTTGCAGCAGCCGTAGGCGGGCAGCGGCTGCTCGCCGCACGGATTGGTCGCGCGGATCGTTTCGACGGCGCGCAGATTGTTGTCCTCGTTCATGCGCGAGATGAACACGATGCCGGGCTCGGCGACGTCGTAGGTCGAGCGCATGATGCGCTCCCAGATCGCGCGCGCCGGGTGCTCGCCGTAGACCCACAGGCCGTCCTCGCGCCGCCGCACGTCGCCGGCCGCGCGCAGCGCCGGCGACGGCTCGGCGCGATGGACCAGCTGCCACGGCTCGTCGTTTTCGACCGCGCGCATGAATGCGTCGGTCACGCCGACCGACACGTTGAAGTTGTTCCAGCGCCCCTTCGAATGCTTGGCTTCGATGAATTCGAGCAGGTCGGGGTGGTCGCAGTCGAGCACGGCCATCTGCGCGCCGCGCCGCGAGCCCGCGCTTTCGACCGTGCGGCACGAGGCGTCGAACACGTCCATGTAGCTGCACGGGCCCGATGCCGACGAACTGGTCGTATGAACGCGCGCGCCCTTGGGCCGGATCGCCGAGAAGTTGTAGCCGACGCCGCCGCCGCGCCGCATCGTTTCGGCCGCCTGCAGCAGCGCCACGTAGATGCCCGGCAGTCCCTGCTCGTCGACGCCCTGAATCGAGTCGCCGACCGGCTGCACGAAGCAGTTGATCAGCGTCGCGGCGATACCGCTGCCCGCCGCGCTCATGATGCGGCCCGCGCCGAGCGCGCCGTGCCGCAGGTTGTCCACGAACAGCGCCTCGACCGGCGCGCGCAGTTCCGGCGGCTCGGCCTCGGCGACGCCGCGCGCGACGCGGCGAAAGACGTCGTCGGCCGATTGTTCGTCGCCTTTCGCGTATTTTTCGAGCAGCACGTCGAGCGAGAACTGCTGCGGGGCGATCGGCGTGCTCGCGATCGGCGATGGCGTGGGCGAGGCGGACGCTGCCGGGATCGTGGGGGTGTGCGGCGTGTCTTCTGCCATGATCGGCCCTCAAACGGCGTCGCGGCGGGCGCGGCGCGGTGGGTGGACGGCGCGCACTCAGGTGCCGGGCAGCAGGCCGGCATCACGAGCGTGTCGCCGAGACCGGTGAAGCCGACGCCGATGCGCCGTTTCGCGCGCGATTCGTCGTATTGCTGCGGCAGCGGCCACAGCGTGACGTCGAGCACGTCGTCGAGAAAACGCACCTGGGTGCGCGTGCGTTGCGCGAGGCCGTCCCAGTCGAACGACGGCTCACGGCCCTGCAACTGCGCGAACGGATCGACGACGAAGCGCGTCAGGTTGAGCGGCCCGAGGTTGCAGCAGCCGTAGGCGGGCAGCGGCTGCTCGCCGCACGGATTGGTCGCGCGGATCGTTTCGACGGCGCGCAGATTGTTGTCCTCGTTCATGCGCGAGATGAACACGATGCCGGGCTCGGCGACGTCGTAGGTCGAGCGCATGATGCGCTCCCAGATCGCGCGCGCCGGGTGCTCGCCGTAGACCCACAGGCCGTCCTCGCGCCGCCGCACGTCGCCGGCCGCGCGCAGCGCCGGCGACGGCTCGGCGCGATGGACCAGCTGCCACGGCTCGTCGTTTTCGACCGCGCGCATGAATGCGTCGGTCACGCCGACCGACACGTTGAAGTTGTTCCAGCGCCCCTTCGAATGCTTGGCTTCGATGAATTCGAGCAGGTCGGGGTGGTCGCAGTCGAGCACGGCCATCTGCGCGCCGCGCCGCGAGCCCGCGCTTTCGACCGTGCGGCACGAGGCGTCGAACACGTCCATGTAGCTGCACGGGCCCGATGCCGACGAACTGGTCGTATGAACGCGCGCGCCCTTGGGCCGGATCGCCGAGAAGTTGTAGCCGACGCCGCCGCCGCGCCGCATCGTTTCGGCCGCCTGCAGCAGCGCCACGTAGATGCCCGGCAGTCCCTGCTCGTCGACGCCCTGAATCGAGTCGCCGACCGGCTGCACGAAGCAGTTGATCAGCGTCGCGGCGATACCGCTGCCCGCCGCGCTCATGATGCGGCCCGCGCCGAGCGCGCCGTGCCGCAGGTTGTCCACGAACAGCGCCTCGACCGGCGCGCGCAGTTCCGGCGGCTCGGCCTCGGCGACGCCGCGCGCGACGCGGCGAAAGACGTCGTCGGCCGATTGTTCGTCGCCTTTCGCGTATTTTTCGAGCAGCACGTCGAGCGAGAACTGCTGCGGGGCGATCGGCGTGCTCGCGATCGGCGATGGCGTGGGCGAGGCGGACGCTGCCGGGATCGTGGGGGTGTGCGGCGTGTCTTCTGCCATGATCGGCCCTCAAACGGCGTCGCGGCGGGCGCGGCGCGGTGGGTGGACGGCGCGCACTCAGGTGCCGGGCAGCAGGCCGGCGTGCGGGAGCGGGCGCAACGAGTCCACCTTAACGCACGGGGCGCGGGGCTGCAATCGACGGGGAGCGACCTGGGGCTGCGGCGCGTTCGGCGCTGCCGGGCGTCGTGGGCCGCGCTTGCGCGTGCCGTGCGCGCAAGGACAGCAAAGGCAGTCGGGGCAGGCTGGAAGCCGAGGTGCGCAAGTCGCGCAAATCGCAGCGGGCGAGCGCACCCCGGCGCTCGCGCCAAACCGCAACGGGCATGTATCGGCACAGGCGGCAAAAAGCGGCACTAGCCGCGCTAGCGTCACAAGCGGCACAAAAGCCGCGCAAGCGTCAAACAAGCGGCGCGGCCGCCGCGCCAGCCCGGTCGTCAGGCGGCTTCGAGAATCGGTTCGAGGATTTCGGCGCAGATCATCGCGGCCGCATTCGACGGTGCCGGCCGCTCGGCGGGCTTGAATACCGCGTCGCCGCGGCGAATCTTGCGATGCGACACCGCGCAAGTCCCCGAGGTATGCGCCGACCTGCGCCGCCAGCGTTGCTCGCCATAGTGGCAGCGTCCAGGCTCAACCCAGCGGATGACCAGCGTCGTGTCGGAGCTCTCGAGAATTTCGATGCGCACGCCATTGGTAGCGTCAAGAAGGATGGACTCTACGGTCATCATCGGCTCCGTATTGTGGAGTGCCGAATGTAGACTGGCGCGCGCCCAAGAGCCATTGTGCCGCGGTTGAAACTCTGTTCTCTAAACAGAAATAATCGTAAGCCAGTCGTACGATTGGTTGAAATGACGGACGTTGGGCGCTTTTTTATGTAATTTTTTAATAGTGTGAATTTTTGCAACGCTGTATTGCCGTCAATGCGACGATGCGGCCACCCGCAAGGAGCGCCGGCGCTTCCTTTAAGATGTGAGGGTCGATGGGGGACCGAGCCGCCAGTTTAGCGGGTTTGAAATTTTCAGGTCGGCTCGCGCGCACCCCCTCAGGAAAACCAGGGTTCACATGATTTCAAGGCCACCCGCAGTACCTCCTCCTGCTCCCGATGCGTCGTCGCCCACTCCGGAGCGTCTGAAAAAACAGAAGGCCGCCTCGCTCGTGCTGTATAGCGGGCTCGTGCTGCTCGCGCTGTGGGTCGTGCGCGATTTCATCGTGGCGGTCGCGTGGGCGGGCGTCGTCGCGATCGCGCTGTGGCCGCTGCTGCACCGGGTGGCGGGCAGCCGCTGGTTCAAGGGGCGCATGACGCTGCTCGCCGCCGTATTTACCGTCGTGATCGCGCTGCTCGTGCTGCTGCCGGTCGGGCTCGGCGTCGCCCAGGCGCTGCACGAGGCGCGCGAACTGAGCGACTGGTTCCGCGGCGTCCAGGAGCGCGGCATCGCGCTGCCGGGTTTCGTCGAGCGCCTGCCGTTCGGCGCGCAGCAGATCGCCGCGTGGTGGCAGGCCAATCTCGCGCAGCCGCTGCGCGATTCCGCCGCGATCAAGGGGCTGCACAGCGGCACGGTGATGACGCTCGGCCGCCATTTCGGCGCGCGCGCCGTGCATGCGGCGATGGTGTTCGGCTTCACGCTCGTTACGCTGTTCGTGATTGTCCAGGCGGGGCCGCGTCTGTCGGGCTCGCTGCTGAAGGCCGTGCGGCGCGGTTTCGGCGAGAGCGGCGCGAACCTCGTCCAGCACATGGCGACCGCCGTGCGCGGCACGGTGGCGGGGCTGGTCGTGGTGGGGCTTGGCGAGGGCCTGCTGCTCGGCGTCGCCTATTTCGTGACCGGCCTGCCGCATGCGGCGCTGCTCGGCTTCGTCACGGCGATCGCCGCGATGCTGCCGTTCTGCGCGCCGATCACGTTCGGCCTCGCGGCGCTGTGGCTGCTCGCGCAAGGCTCGGTTGCCGGCGCGATCGGGCTCGCCGTATTCGGCTCGATCGTCGTGTTCGTCGCCGAGCATTTCGTGCGGCCGGTGCTGATCGGCAACTCGACGCGCCTGCCGTTCCTGCTCGTGCTGTTCGGCATCCTCGGCGGGGCGGAGACGTTCGGGCTGCTCGGCATTTTCATCGGCCCCGCGCTGATGACGGTGCTGATGGTGCTGTGGACCGATCTCGTGCAGTAGCGCGTGTTTTGCGCGCCGTGCCGCCCGCGAACCGGACGGCCCGGCGCGCGGTCCGCTGTTCGCGCCGTGCCGGCGCGCGGCTCAAGGCCGATGCATCGATGGGTGATCGAGCGGACGCTCGACCGGCGGCGGTTTCACGCTCACGCAGCCGAGCGTGTATTTGAGCGCGGCGGGCAGCAGTGCGCTCCATACGTCCCACGTATGCCCGCCGTCGATGATGCGCAGCGCCGCCGGATTGCCCGCGAGCCGCAGATGGGTGTACAGCACCGAGGCGTCGGCCTGGATGTCGAGGTCGTCGTCTCCGGATGCGATGAACATCGGCAGGCGGTACGGCCGGCTCATATAGCGGTCCCACTGCGCCGGATAGTTGAGCTCGTGCCAGATGCGCGGATCGAACTGCCGCTCGCCGAACACGCCGACGCGCCGCGCCGCCGACGCGCGCGGCGGCTCGTTGGCATAGATCGCGGGGCTCAGCAGCAGCGCGCCGCAGAACAGCTCCGGCTGCGTGAGCGCGTAGCGTAGCGCGCCGAAGCCGCCCATCGAGACGCCGCCGATCATCCGGCCGCTACGCTGCGTCGCGACCGCGTAGTGCGTTTCGATCTCGGGCAGCAGATCGTCGAAGAACGCGGTCTCCATTTTTTCCTTGCGGTCGACGTACCAGTCCGTGCCGCCTTGCGGCATCACGATCACGACGGGCGGGATGTCCTTGCGCTCGATCAGCGTGTCGGCCGTGCCTTGCAGATGGCCTTGCGTGAGCCAGTCGTTGGCGTCGCCGTTATTGCCGTGCAGCAGGTAGAGCACCGGCAGGCGCGGGCCGTCCGAGCGATAGGCGCCAGGCAGATAGATCGTGTAGTTCCAGTCGCGGCCGAGCGTATTCGAATGGAAGCTGCGGTTCGCGACCATGCTCGCGAACGCCGGCGTGCCGACAGCGACGGAAAGCACAACGAGAGCGAGGCTAAAGAGTCGACGCATGTCAGGGTGGGAGACCGGCGCGCGGTTCGCGCGCCGGCCGTCATGCTATCAGCATTGGTACCGGATTTGAGGCGGATGCGAGGCGTGTCGATCTACGTCCGACGCGGCTGGCGCGCTCAGGACGACGTGCCGAGCCGCGTCGCGACGAGCCGGCCGACATAGCGCTTGAGCGGCTCGACGCCAAGCCCGACCGCGAACAGCGCGCCGACGGCCGCCGCATCGGCGAGCAGGCCGAGCGGATAGTTCAGATAGCCGTCGGTGGCGGCATACAGCACCGAGTCGATCACGAGCGAAATCACCGCGCCGGCGATAAAGCACAGCAAGCCCTGACGTCCGATCAGGCCGATCCACGGCAGCCGGCGGGCGAGCTTTTTCGCCCAGCCGAGCTGGATCAGATTCGCGGTGAGCCACGCGATCGCGAGGAAGTTGCCGGCGCGCAGGTAGGACAGGTTCTGCTTGAGGCTGCCGGGCAGCGGCGCATGCTCGAGAACGAGCTTGTAGTAGGCGGCGCCCGCGACCACCGCGAGCGCGCACAGGCTGACGAGCCAGCCGAGCCGGTGCGCGCTCACGCGCTGATAAACCGGCTGGCAGCGCGCGAGCACGCCGAGCACGAACATCAGCTGCCACGCGAACGGGTTGAAGTCCCAGTGCATGTCGGGTGCCGAGGGCAGGTATTGGCCGATCGCCGGGGCGCCGGCCCACAGCGCGACGCTGCCGGCGAGCAGCAGCCACGGCTGGCGGCGCGCGAGCGGCAGGATGGCCGGTACGAGCAGCGCGAAGAACGCATACATCGGCAGCACCGAGGCGAGATATGGCTGGCGGCGCAGCAGCAGGATGTCGCGCAGCGCGGCGAGCGGGGTGTCGATGAGGTCGTCGAGGTCGGTGGTGGCGAGATTCGGCCCGTCGATGCTGAATGCGGTGAGCACCGCGCTCACGAGCAGCATGAGCCCGGCGGTGACGAGAAACGCGCGGTAGATCTCGAACGAGCGCCGCAGGAAGCGGCCGCGCGCGATCGTTTCGCTGCGCCGCTCGGCGAGTGCGGCATAGGCCGTGGCGGTCGCGAAGCCGCCGAGGAACACGAACACTTCGGCGGCATCGCACAGCGCATACGCATGCAGCGTGACGCGCGACAGAATGCTGCCGCCAATATGATCGACGACGATGATCAGCAGCACGAGTCCGCGGAAAAAGTCGAGTTCGATCAGACGGGACGAGGATTGTTGCATTGTTTGCGTCAAAAGCAGCCCCGTGAGACGGCCACGCTGATCCAGCGGGGCGGGTGTCTCACACGGCGTTTTTAGTATGGGGTGGGGTGTCGCGGCGGGCTGCGCTCTTCATGCGCCCAGTCCGCGCCCCGCGTTGCCGCGCTCGACCGGCGGCGGAGCGCCGTGTCAACGGACTGTAAACCTGACCCCCGGTGCGGCGCGGAGTTCCGCTGCGTCGCAGCAAAGGCGCCCGATTATATTTCTTTCTGTGACAAAGCTGTTGGGAACGGTACGGCGCCATGCGGATTACCGCATCGGCGGCCCCTTATCGGCGACTCGTCTTCGCCGTGCTCACGCGCCACGCGCGCCGTCGCTTACCCGAACCCCGCTGACGAAAAAAGGGGCAAGCGCACCGAGTGGAGAATTAGCAACATTCTCGATCATCGGCGCTTCCTCTCATGGACGGCCAGCCGCCGTCGTGTGACGATTTCCGGAACGCGCAGGTGAACGGAGCAGTCGGCAGAACTGCCTGGGGCATCGAGAACAAGCATCAATCAAGAACAAAGCGACCGGATCGAGTTGTCCTGTTACTCGAAGTGCAGGGAGATCATCATGAACAGGCAAGTGTTCGCGCTGGCTGTCTCCATTGCTGCGTCCGCCGCTTTCGTCGTGCCTGCGCGCGCGCAAACCAGCGTCACGCTCTATGGCGTGATCGACGAAGGCATCAACTACACCAACAATGCCGGCCGCGGCCATGTCTACGAACTGGCGAGCGGGCTGGCGCAGGGCAGCCGCTGGGGCCTCAGGGGTTTCGAGGAACTGGGCGGCGGTCTCAAGGCAATCTTCCAGCTTGAAAACGGCTTCGACCTGAATTCCGGACGGCTCGAACAGGGCGGCCGCCTGTTTGGCCGCCAGGCGTTCGTCGGCCTGAGTTCGGTGCCGTACGGCACGTTGACGTTCGGCCGTCAGTACGATTCGGTCGTCGACTATCTGGCGCAGACCACGGCCAACGGCAGTTGGGCCGGCGAGCTGTTCTCGCACCCGTACGACAACGACAACACCGACAACACGTTCCGCCTCGACAACACGGTCAAGTACACGAGCCCGTCGATTGGCGGCTTCCAGTTCGGCGGCACCTACAGCTTCAGCAACGACACCGGCTTCGCGAACAATCGCGCCTACAGTTTCGGCGGGCAGTACGCGTATGGCGGCCTGCTCGTCGCGGCGGCGTATCTGCAGGCCGACAATCCGGGCAACGGCTCGAACGGCGCGATTACCGCCAACGACGCCGGTTTCGTCGCGACGCGCATGCGCGTGTTCGGCGGCGGCATGACCTATACGTTCGGCCCGGCGACGGCCGGCTTCGTCTACAGCAACTCGAACTATCTCGATCCGACCGGCAACGGCTATCTCGGCATCGCGCCGCTCGTGCCGCTGGTTCCCGTGACGCCGCCGGGCGTGCTGCTGAACTCGCTCAAATATCAGAACTTCGAGGTGAACGGCAAGTATCAGATTTCGCCGATGCTGTTCGTCGGCGCGCAGTACGTCTACACGATGGAAACCCACGATGCGTCGAACGGCGGCGTGAAGCCGCGCATCCATACGTTCGGGCTGATGGCGGATTACAACCTGTCCAAGCGCACTGACGTTTATCTGCAGGGCGAGTATCAGCAACTGACGGGCGACTCCACGCTGTCGATTCTCGACTACGCGTTTATTCCGGGCACGCAGTCGCCCTCGTCGACGTCGAAGCAGGTCGTCGTGCGCGCGGCTATCCGGCATAAGTTCTAGCGTTTTCACGCTGCGCGTTATTGGTTGGTGTAGCGCGGTTTTTTCTTTTGCCTTTTCCGCCAGGGCGCGAGGTTGCCGGAGCCTGGCGGTTTTGTTTGCGGCGAGCAGGCGCAGCGAAATCTCTATTTCTGTCTTGTCTTTATCTCCTTATTCCTTATTTCTATCCCTGGACCGGGCGCGGGTCCGCTCTTTTAACGGCGCGTATTTCACCCCGGTCCGCAGCCGCGATGCCCGGCAATTCAAGTTCCGGGCATGCCTGCCGATATGACAAATGTTAAATAAACGCGAATCGCTCACCGGACGGCGGCGTTTCCGCTTCCAGCCGCGTCGGCTATCCGCTTCCGCCGAATCGGCAGGCCATGGGCGGGAATCCGGCTGGTAACGGTTGTATCAGAGTGTTCGAAGCGGGGCGTTTTCGTTAAAAGTCACTTTACAATTTCGCCGGAATTTTGATCGGCAATCCGGTCCCGATCCGATCTGTTTCGCTGGAGTTGCGCGGTTTTGATGTCTGGAGTCCGGACATGACCGGCCTTCGGCAGCGATTGGAACGGGCCGGCCGGGCATGGGATGAACGCCGTACGAGGCGGTCTCGCCGTGCCGCAGATGAGGCCGCGCGGCACGAGATCGCGCGCAGCGCTGCGGCATGGCGACATCCGGTCCGTCCATGAACAAGGCAGGAGTCGAACAGGATGAAAAAACGTTTCGACAGAACGAGACTGGCCAGTCTCGCCGGCGTGTGGGTTGCGCTGGTAGTCAGCGGTTGCGCGAACGTCGGGCAGCAGAACGGCGCGGCGTCGGGTGCGACGGCCGCCTCCAGCGTACCGGCGGCGAATACGGCGGTAACGGGCGTGGCGGCCGATGGCGCGGCGTCTGCGGCGCTGACCATCGACGCCAACCAGAGCGCGTCGCTGAAAAAAGCGCCGCCGCTCGTTTATCGCGTCAAGCATGGCGACACACTCGCGCGCATCGCGCAGCATCATCATGTGAGCGTCAGGCAGTTGCAGGCGTGGAATGGCATGAAGCCGTCGTCGCGGTTGAGGCCGGGGCAGGTGCTGCATGTCGCGTCGCCGGAAACGGTGGGGGCGGTGAAGCAGGCTAATGCGGCGGCTGCGAGGTCCGCGGCGGGTGTGGCGTCGGCGGGGGCGGCGCTGCCGCAAACGTCGGCGCAGGCTTCGGCGCAAGCCTCTGCTCAGGCGCTAGCGCAGTCCGCAGCGCCGGTTCCCGATGCCGCCGAGGTCCGCGAAGTCACGCAGGAGACGCGCCGGCACGCGAGCAGCGTGACGCTCGCATGGCCTGCGTCGGGCAGCGTCGTCGAAGCGTTCCAGCCGGGCGAAACGCGCGGTATCGAAATCGGCGGCAAGCCCGGCGACCCGGTGCGCGCTGCCGCCGACGGCAAGGTCATGTATGCGGGCACGGGACTGAACGGCTACGGCAGTCTCATCATCGTGCAGCACAACAAGGACTTTCTGACGGCGTACTCGCATAACCGCAAGCTGCTGGTCAAGATGGGCGACGTCGTGCGCAAGGGACAGCAGATTGCCGAAATGGGCGACGAAAGCAACTCGCGGGTGTCGGTGGGTTTCGAGGTGCGCCACGACGGCAAGCCGGTCGATCCGTTGCCGTATCTGCCGCAGGCGCGCGGTTAGCGTCGAGTCTGTTGTTGTATCGGCTTTCGCTATGCCAGACATGGCGAAAGCCTGTTAGCCGCTCGCCGCAACCGGCTTCGAACGCTTCCCGCAAAAGCTCACCCTGGTTTTAGTCAGCAAAGCCAGGTAATTTCCTTGCACGGCGCAGGCACGAAAGCGTTTGATCGAGCGAACCGTGGTGGCGCGCGCCCGCAGTCTTGCGAATCGAACGAGGAATGCCTTCGAGCAAGGTGTATTTGTGCCGGAGATAGAAGGCAATCCAGGCTATTCGCCACCCAGACATCATTCGCGTGCAACCGTCATGCGGCGAATGAAACACGTATTCACGACCCGACGCCGCTCCTGCAACGGTGAGGAAATACAGGAGCCGGCCGTGCGTTCGTCATCAGGTCATTCGCGATCACGCACCATCGCGCGAATCGACAGGTGAAGCAACGGGCAAAGCAACGCGCCGATCAAACCCGTCAAACGCGTGCCTCAAACACACGACTCCCGTCCGATACGCTGCCGGGAACAACCCGGCAATCACACGGCCGCAGCCGCACCTACTTCGCCTGCACGCCGCGCAGCAATTGCGCCACCTGGCCGTGGTAATGCAGGATCGCCGGATCGGCCTGCAACAACGGCAGATAACGCGGCAGAAACGCATTGTTCGGCTGATCGGGCGAGAACAGGCCGACCACGGCTTCCGCGGCCGCAAGGCGGTCGCCCGCATCGGCTTCCTCGTCGTCGAGAATTTCGTCGACGCTCGCGATCACCGTCGAAAGCGGCGTGAGCCAGCGAAACCCCGAGCCGTTGATGAGCACCTGCAGAAACGCCGCCGGCGTCACCGGGCCGAATTCTTTTTCGTACGCCGCGCGCTCGTGATCGAGAATCGCCTTGTGCAGCGCAAGCAGCGGCTTGCGAATGTCCGCGAGGAATTGAGTGCATTGCGGGTCGTTCATCGGCGGCTCCTTCGGATCGGTTGGCTCGACGCAATAGCGCGTCGCAATACGCATCACGGGCGGCGTCACGATACCGCGCGCCGCTTCCCGCTCTAACGCTAGCAGGTAGATGCGTCGATGGTAACGCATTGATTGCATCCCGTTGCCGGGCGTGGGTCCGTGCATCGGCATGGGCTTCGAGACAGGCATCGGGACAAGCATCGGCATGGGCTTCGATATAGGCATCGGGACATGTATCGCAGCCTATATCGAGATACGTCTCGGAATTGATGCGCGATACTTGCGCACGAGGCGCGCTGCACACCTGCGAAGCAAACTTCGTTTCTCACGACTACAATCAGCCGGACTGTTAGCGGCACATGCTTCGTTTCTCACGACTACAATCAGCCGGACTGTTAGCGGCACATGCTTCATCAGGACCGACCAGCATCGCGTGATTAGCCCCGCATGTCGAACAAACGCGGCGAGTCTTTGCGTTCCGATGCGGTGCCGCTGTCTAAACAGTATGAATAAGCAGCCTGAATAAACAGCCTGAATCCCACACTATAAATTCCACCGGAGCCGCGCATGACAACGTTCAATATCAACGGCCAAACCCATACCGTCGACGCACCCCCTGACATGCCCCTGCTGTGGGTCTTGCGCGATCTCGTCGGCCTGACCGGCACCAAGTTCGGTTGCGGCATCGCTCAATGCGGCGCATGCACCGTGCATCTCGACGGCGTCGCGGTGCGCTCGTGCGTGTTCCCGGCGGCCGCCGTCGGCGAGCGCAAGGTCGTCACGATCGAAGCGGTCGGCGGCACGCCGGCAGGACAGAAAGTGCAGGAGGCCTGGCGCGAACTCGACGTCGTGCAATGCGGCTACTGTCAGTCGGGGCAGGTGATGTCGGCCGCCTCGCTGCTCGCGAGCAATCCCAACCCGAGCGACGCCGACATCGACGCCGCGATGGCCGGCAACATCTGCCGCTGCGGGACCTACAACCGCATCCGCGCGGCGATCAAGCATGCCGCGAAGGGAGCCTGACATGTCCCAGGGATTGCTCGATGCACAGAACGGCGCGCAGCCGTCGAACGACGATACGCAGCCCGCGCGCGGCCTCTCGCGGCGCAGCTTCCTTAAATTCGGCGTGACGGTCGGCGCTGCAGCCGGCGGCGGTCTGCTGCTCGGCTTCAGCATGCCGGCTTCGAGCCAGGATCAGAAGACCGGCAGGAGCGTGATCGGCGGCGATGCGAACGAGGCGCCGCAAAGCGGCGTGTTCGCGCCGAACGCGTTCATCCAGATCGACACCGCGGGCAAGGTCACGCTGGTGATGCCGAAGGTCGAGATGGGCCAGGGCGTCTATACGTCGATTCCGATGCTGATCGCCGAAGAACTCGAAGTGCCGCTCGACGCGGTCACGCTCGATCACGCTCCGCCCAACGAAAAGCTCTTCGGCGACCCGCTGCTCGGCGGCCAGCTCACGGGCGGCTCCACGTCGATCCGTTTCGCGTGGGAGCCGATGCGCCGCGCGGGCGCGACCGCGCGCGTGATGCTCGTCAACGCGGCCGCGCGGCAATGGCAGGTCGATCCGGCCAGTTGCCACGCGCAGGCGGGCCAGGTGATCCACGCGGCCAGCAATCGCAGCGCGAGCTATGGTCAGCTTGCGCAGGCCGCGTCCGCGCTGCCGGTTCCGCAGAACGTGCCGCTCAAGGAGCCGAAGGATTTCAGGCTGATCGGTACGCCCGCGAAGCGGCTCGATTCGCCCGAGAAAGTGGACGGCACCGCGCTGTTCGGGCTCGACGTGCGCCTGTCCGGCATGGTCTACGCGGCGATCGCGAATTGCCCGGTGTTCGGCGGCACGCTCGCGAGCGTTGACGATACGCATGCGAAGACGATCCCCGGCGTGCGCGAGATCATCAAGGTTGACAACGCGGTGGCGGTGATCGGCGACCACACATGGGCTGCCAAGCGCGGCGTGCAGGCGCTCGACATCAAGTGGAACGAGGGCGCGGGCGCACAGGTGTCGATGAAGACGATCGTCGACGATCTCGCGGCGGCCTCGCAACGCAGCGGCGCGGTCGCGCGCAAGGAAGGCGACGTGGGTCGCGCGTTCGGCGATGCGAAGTCGCGCGTCGATGCGGTCTACCAGCAGCCGTTCCTCGCGCACGCGACGATGGAGCCGGTCAACTGCACGGTCCACGTGCGCGCCGATGCGTGCGAAATCTGGCTCGGCTCGCAGGTGCCGACGCGCGTCGTCGATGCGGCGGTGGCCGTCACCGGTTTGCCCGCCGACAGGATCATCGTGCACAACCATCTGATCGGCGGCGGCTTCGGCCGGCGGCTCGAAACCGATATGGTCACGCAGGCGGTCAAGGTCGCCAAACAGGTGTCGGCGCCCGTGAAGGTGCTGTGGACTCGCGAGGAAGACATCCAGCACGACATGTACCGGCCGTACTACTACGACACGATCTCGGCCGGACTCGATGCGAACGGCAAGCCGGTCGCGTGGCAGCATCGCATTGCCGGCTCGTCGATCATGGCGCGCTTCGCGCCGCCCGCGTTCAGGAACGGGCTCGATCCCGACGCGGTGGAAGTTGCCGCCGATCTGCCGTACGACCTGCCGAACCAGCTCGTCGATTACGTGCGCGAGGAACCGCACGCGGTGCCCACTGCGTTCTGGCGCGGCGTCGGGCCGACGCGCGGCACGTTCGTGGTGGAGAGCTTCATCGACGAACTCGCCGCGCACGCGAAGATCGATCCGGTGCAGTACCGGCGCAGCCTGCTCGGCAAATCGCCGCGCGCGCTGAACGTGCTCAATACCGCCGCGCAGGCCGCGAACTGGGGCAGCGCGCTGCCGCAAGGGCAGGGGCGCGGCGTCTCGGTCATGCATGCGTTCGGCAGCTTCTTCTCGATCGTCGTCGACGTCGCCGTCGACCAGGGCGAGGTGTCCGTCAAGCGCATCACGTGTGCGGTCGATTGCGGCATGGTCGTCAATCCGAACACGATCGAGGCGCAGGTGCAGGGCGGCATCATCTTCGGCATCACGGCGGCGCTTTATAGCGAGATCACGATCAAGGACGGCCGCGTCGAGCAGAACAACTTCACCGACTACCGGATGCTGCGCATCAACGAGACACCGCCGATCGACGTGCATATCGTGAAGAGCGGCGAGGCGCCCGGCGGCATCGGCGAGCCGGGCACGGCGGCGCTCGCGCCCGCGCTGGCCAATGCGATCTACGCGGCCACCGGCAAGCGGCTGCGGCAGTTGCCGGTGGGCCGTCAACTGCAAAGCGCGTGACGCCAAGGAGCCCGACATGAAAATCACTTTGAAGGGTCTTGGCGCGGCGTTGTGCGTCGCGTTGCCGTTGCTTGCGCAGGTGCCGGCCAATGCGGAAACGGCGGCGGTGACGTCAATGGCAGCTACGTCATCGGCCGATCAGGCGCTCGTGCAGCGCGGCGCCTATCTCGCGCAGCTCGGCGATTGCGCGGCCTGCCACACGGCGCCGAAGGGCAAGCCGTTCGCGGGCGGTCTGCCGATGAACACGCCGATGGGCCGCATCTACACCACCAACATCACGCCCGACGCGCAGACCGGCATCGGTGGCTACACGGAAGGCGACTTCGTGCGGGCGCTGCGCGAAGGCGTCGCGCAGGACGGCCACAACCTGTATCCGGCGATGCCGTATCCGTCCTATGCGAAGGTCAACGACGACGACGCGAAGGCGCTTTACGCGTTCTTCATGCACGGCGTCGCACCGGTGCAACAGGCGAACCGGGAGCCAGACATCAAGTGGCCGTTGAACATGCGCTGGCCGCTGAAGCTCTGGAACATGGTGTTTCTGGAAAAGAGCGCCTATCGCGACAAGCCGGGCAAGGACGTAGCGTGGAATCGCGGCGCGTATCTCGTGCAGGGGCTCGGGCATTGCGGCTCCTGCCATACGCCGCGCGGCGTCGCGTTCCAGGAGAGCGCGCTCGACGAAAGCGGCAGCGGCTTCCTGAGCGGCGCGCTGCTCGACGGCTGGTTCGCGTCGAACCTGACCGGCGAGCACAACGAGGGGCTCGGGCGCTGGAGCGACGAGGATCTGCGCACCTTTCTGAAGACCGGTGCGAATCGCCATGCGACGGCGTTCGGCGCGATGACGAGCGTAATCAACAACAGCACGCAAGGCATGACCGACACCGATATCGCGGCGGTTTCGACGTATCTGAAGTCGTTGCCGCCGGCGGGCGGCAGCGGCGCGCCGCTTTATACGTACGATGCCCAAGCGACCAAAGTATCGCTCGATCGTCCCGCCAACGATGCCGGCGCGCGCGTCTATACGGCATATTGCATGCACTGCCACGGCGTCGACGGACAGGGCTTCGCGCCGATGCTCGCGCCGCTCGCGGGCAATCCGAACGTGCTCGCGAAGGACGCGTCGTCGCTCATCAACGTAACGTTGAACGGTACCGGCGATCTGGTGATCGACGGCGTGCCGTCGCCGTTCCCGATGCCCAGTTTCGCGGCGGTGCTGAGCGACCAGCAGATCGCCGACGTCCTGAGCTTCGTGCGCGCGGGCTGGAACAACGGCGCACCGGCGGTGGGCGCGGCCGAGGTCGCGAAGCTGCGCAAGTCGACGCAGGCGGCGCGCTGATCGCCAGAGTGAGGGACGTGGCGGTCAGGTGAGGCGGGCCGCTTCACATGCCGCCCGCTCCCGACTCATGGCGCGCGTGGCGCCGCTGGCGCACTCGACGGGCGCAACGTGCCTGATGCACCGCACGGTGCACCCCGCAGCGCACGCCACGGCGCACCCCGCACCGATCAAGGCGCGAACGACAGAAACAGATACGCAGCGAACAGCGACAAATGCACGGCGCCTTGCAGGATCGTCGTGCGTCCGGTGCTGAGCGTCAGCGTGCCGACCACGAGCGTGAGCGCGAGCAGCACCATTTCCTTGCCGTTGATGCCGAGCACGATAGGCTGGCCGATGTACAGGAACACGCCGGCCACGGTCGGAATGGTCAGGCCGATGCTCGCGAGCGCCGAGCCGAGCGCGAGGTTCAGACTGGTCTGCAGACGATCGCCGCGCGCCGCGCGCAGCGCCGCAAGCCCTTCGGGCAACAGCACCAGCGCTGCGATCACGATCCCGACCACGGCCGGCGGCGCGCCCGCGTTGAGCACCGCGGATTCGACGACCGGCGACAACACCTTCGCGAGCAGCACCACGGCGACGAGGCTCACGACCAGCAGCGCGCCGCTGATCGCCGCGAGGCGCGCGCTCGGCGGCTCGGCGTGAACGTCTTCGTCGGGCACGCCGGCGAGGAAGTAATCGCGATGGCGCACGGTCTGCACGAACACGAACACGCCATACAGCACGAGCGACGAAGCGCCCGCGAACGCCAGTTGCGACGGCGACAGGACCGGACCCGCGCTCGTGGTCGTGAAGTTCGGCATGACGAGCGTCAGCACCGACAGCGACGCGAGCACCGCGAGCGCGGCCGCCGCGCCGCGGCTCTGGAAGTCCTGTTCGAGATGGCGAATGCCGCCCACCAGCAGACACAGTCCGACGATCCCGTTGCAGACGATCATCACGGCCGCGAACACGGTGTCGCGCGCAAGTCCTGCTTTTTCGGGACCGGACGTGAGCATGACCGAGACGATCAGCGCGACTTCGATCACGGTGACGGCAACGGCGAGCACGAGCGTGCCGAACGGCTCGCCGACGCGATGCGCGACCACTTCCGCATGGTGCACGGCGGCGAACACCGCCGCGCACAGCGCCACGCCGACCAGCGAGAGCAGCAGCGCATTGCCGGGAAGCGCATAGGCGGCGCCGAGCACGATCCAGCCGACGAATGGCACGACAACGGTCCAGCGCGGTAAAACGGTCGTGGGTGAGGTCATTCGGGCTTCCTTTTGACGCGGGTGGATGACGGGGCGAAGCGGCATCGCCGGATTTTCACTGTGCTCGGCAAAGCTGAAGCAATATCTTAATAAAGCGCTTCAAGCCATTAAATTATAAGGGATCGTGCTGCCTGGGCCGAGCATGGTCGCACGGCTGAGCGCGCAATGGAGCGGACGCGGCGCAGCCATGGACGCAGGGTGCCGCCCAGTGGGAAATCATTGTGCCGTGGAAGGACTGCTCGTGCGTTACAGCATGCGCCGGGCGTTGCAAACAGGATGGCGGACGCACCGTCGAAGCGCACCGCTGGACTCGAAAACGGCTGGAACAGGCGGGGCGGATATTAACCTTAGCCGGCAAGGCTGCCGCGAACGGCGTGCCGGGCCCGCGACAAACAGCAGGCCGGCGTCGATGCGGTTCGGACATCGGCGCCGGCGTGTTTGTCTACCTCTACGGCGACTTCTCTTACTGGCCGATTGCGCGGATCGTCAGCGCGTTGCGCACCGACGTCACGCCTGCCACGCTCTTCGCGGCCGTCGTCGCGAGATCGACCTGCGCTGCCTCGGGCACCGAGCCGGCCAGCGTGATGTCGCCACCGCGTGCGCGCACGGTGATGTTGCTGACCGTCAGGCCCTTGGTGTGCGCGAGCGCTGCACGGATCTTGCGCTGCATCGCGCGGTTAGCCTGGCGAGTCTGCTTGGCGGTCGGCGCCGAGGCCGCCGCTGCCGCGGGTGCTGCCGCCGAGGCCGCTGCGTCGTTGTTTTGCGCGTATGCATTGAGGGAGGCCAGAACGACCAGCGCGCCGCCGATCACCTTCATTGCCGGAAATGCTTTCATGCGAGTTCTCCTGTTGTCGTAGGTACATCGTTCCCGAATGGGGACACCGGTCACACCAATGGGTACAGCGGGATTCGATCCGGATGGAACGGGTACGGCCACCGCGCAAATGCTTTGAGCCGGATGGCCGGGCTGGGCAGCCCGCGCGGCGCACGGGCCCGAACAGGCTGGATGCCAGCCCGAAGGCACACAATACAACAATTAGTGCCATGTTGACCTCGTGCGGCCCCGATGGGCCGAGAAAATGAGGCTTTGACACAACGGATCGGCCGGGCGGCGCGCCGCCATGGCGGCGGGGCGTTGGACCTGCGGGCGGTTTTCCCCCATGCTGCAAGCTCCTCGCGACACGTTTCAGGACGACGGCATCCATGCGAACCGCGCCTCTTCCGATCCGGCCGCTGCGCCGCGACGATCTGCCCGTCGACACGGTCGAACTCGCGCGCTTCATGGTCGGCAAATATCTCGTGCACGACCTGCCCGAGGGGCGTATGAGCGGCCGCATCGTCGAGACCGAGGCGTACCCGCTCGGCGATTCGACGAGTCATGCGTTTATCGGCCGCCGTCCGTACAACGGTTCGATGTTTCTCGCGCGCGGCCATGCGTATGTGCGGCTGACCTATGGTGTCTCCTACATGCTCAACATGTCCGCCGAGGCCGAGGAGGTTGGCGCTGGCATCTTGCTGCGCGCGATCGAGCCGCTCGAAGGACTCCCGCTGATGGAAGCGCGCCGCCCCGGCGTGCCGCTGCGCGATCTCGCGCGCGGACCCGGCCGGCTGACGACGGCGCTCGGCATCGGCCAGGCGTTCGACGGCCGCGATCTCTGCACGGGGCGAGGGTTGTGGATCGGTGTGATGGAGAGCGGCGACGCGCCGATCGGCGTGACGACGCGCATCGGACTGTCGCGCGAGATGCATCGGCCGCTGCGGTTTTTCGAACCGGGCAGCGCGTTCGTTAGCGGTCCGCGCAAGTTGCTGTTGATCCCGCATTCGGGTGCATGAAATTGCCGGACGCGCGGGCACCGGTTCCGGCCGATCAGGCGGCGCGCGCCGGCAAAACTTCCTCAGATCAGACGTATTGCGGAAACATCAGACGCAAACACCCGGTTTCCAGTCATTATTGCTACGCGGCTCATGTTCTCGCACAGGTTCCAGTCAATTCGAAATCATTGTTGCGACGAAAACAATTATCTATCTCGAAATTAAGGGTTTTCCCTCGAAAGCGTGATGACTAGACTGAAGTCAATCGCTTCCACGACAGCGTGGCGAGGCGAGGCAGACAAAACCAGATTGGAGGTAGGTCATCATGAAATCGCTCTTCAAGGCAGTTGCCATTGCAGCCTTTCTCGCCGCACCGGTCGTTTCGTTCGCTCAATCGGGCGACCAGCCCGTCACCCGCGCGCAAGTGCGCAGCGAACTGATCCAGCTGGAACACGCGGGCTATAACCCGGTGACGTCGAACGACTCGAACTATCCCCAAGACGTGCAAGCCGCCGAACAGCGCGTGCAAGCGCAAAACCCGGCTCTCGCGCAGACGCAGACCCAGCCGGTCGCCGATACGAGCGGCTATGGCGCGCCGGCGAGCGGTTCGTCGCAGTCGGGCGCCGCGCTTCAGACGACGGGTGGCCCGCACGGCATCTATTTCGGTAACTGATTGGGCAACTCATGGATTGGATGCGTGGCGGCGGTGCGCGCACGGGGCCGGCGAACATGGCCTGTGTCCTCGCGAATGATCCCTGCCGGAGTGTGTGCGACTCGTTTTTGAGCGCTGCGCCTCAAGCCTGGTCGTTGCCGTAGACCCGGCCCAAAGCCGGCGCTCCGTCGAGCGGACAGCACGACGCGTGCGCATCGCGACCCGCGCGGCGCACACAGTCTCGACCACGAAGTGTTCCAGTCCAGCGCAACGCACGTACGAGCTACCCGGCGTGCCGTTCGTGCGTTGTGTTCCTGTTTGAAGGAACCTCCGCTGCCGCAAGGTAGCTTGGCCCAGGCTTTTCGAGGTTTGGGCTTTTTTTGCGTTCGCGCCGAGGTTCGCTTCGGTGCCTGACTTCGTTATGACCTCAAGGCCGTTCGCCGTGAATATAGAACTCGAGTTGCTGAATCGTGAACTGCTGTTCCGCGATGATGTTCTTCACGAGGTCGCCGATCGACACCATGCCGATGAGGCGTTCGTTCTCGATCACCGGCAGATGGCGCATGCGCCGCTCGGTCATCAGCGCCATGCATTCCTCGGTCGTCTGGCTGGGGCGCACGAAGCGCACCGCCTTGCTCATGATGTCGCGCACCGGCGTCTCCTTCGACGAGCGATCCATCAGCACCACCTTGCGCGCATAGTCGCGCTCCGTGACGATGCCGGCGATGCTGTCGCCGTCTGTCACCACCAGCGCGCCGATGCCCTTTTCGGCCATCAGCCGGACCGCCTCGTAGACAGAATCGTCGGCGCCGATCGTATAGACGCCGGTGTTGTTCGGTTTCGTTTTAAGAAGTTGTGCAACGCTTGTCATGGAGCGGCTCCGTTTCGCAATGCAGCACGCCGAACTGGCGCGCCGTCGTGAGGGACAGGCCATTCCAGTATAGGCCCGACGCACCGCGGCGGTACACCGGGAATACGTGTGGCGGGTCACACGATGCACGGCGGACCGGCGTGGCAAGCGCGTGCGCGGATGCAGGCGTGCGCGTCCCGCTGGCGGTCTCGCTGCCTCTTCTGCGGGCGCGCCGCCGTGCCGCCGCGCGATGCCGCTTCGGGTCGCGTCCCGCGGTTGCGAAGGGGCATCCGCGTATGTCATGCGGATTAGCGGTAAACTCGCAGTCCACACCTTATCCCCGGCTCGTTCGGGTTCATGTCAGCACCACTGTTTAACGCCATGCTCACGTCTCACGATCCATCGCCCGCAGCGGACGGCGTCATCACCAGCGAATGCGTCGTTCTCGACGCCACCGCCACGCTTCCCACGCGCTACGGCACGTTCACTTCCTATGTGTTTCGCGTGGTCGACAGCGGCGCCGAACATCTCGCGCTCGTGATGGGCGATGTCGCCAACAAGTCGTCCGTGTTGACGCGCCTGCATTCGGAATGTCTCACCGGCGACGTGCTCGGCTCCTATCGCTGCGACTGCGGCGAGCAACTCGACCTCGCGCTGCGCTATATCGCGGCTGAAGGCTGCGGCGTGCTGCTCTATCTGCGCGGACATGAAGGGCGCGGCATCGGCCTGTCGAACAAGATTCGCGCGTATGCGCTGCAGGAGCAGGGACGCGATACGGTCGAAGCCAACCTCGATCTCGGCCTGCCCGACGATTCACGCGAATACGATTCGGCCGCGGGCATTCTGCGCACGCTCAAGGTCACGTCGGTGCGGCTCATGAGCAACAATCCGGAGAAGTTCCACACGCTGTCGAAGCATGGCATTCCGGTGTGCGAGCGTGTTGCGCTGGCGATTCCGATGCGCGAGGAGAACGAGCGTTATATTCGTACGAAGCAGGTTAAGTTTGGGCATTACTTCGAGGAGAACGAGTAGTTTAGGGTTGCACAGCGATGGCCCGTTTTGATTTACCTGCGCCGGGGAGCGACAACCTTTCACGCATCGCCACGACACCATCCACCCGGAAGGGTGATCTGCCAGCCAGGCAGTTTGCGCGTATGGCAGTCGATCGCCAGGGCCAGCGTCGCTCAACCGTCACGGCTATTTACATAGGAGCAGAGGAGTACGGGCTTTGTCCGCATTGGTATGCTTCTGTCTCGGCCCGGCTTCGGGTGTAACGGTTGTCGGAACTCCAGTACATATGCGTCGTCACCGACAGCCGCCATTCGATCTTCGAACGATCGGCAAGGCTCAATCCACCACTTTGAAAATGAATATGGCCTGTCAGTATCGCTGACGGCATCTGCGTGACCGCATTGAGCGGAAACGCCGTCTCCAGGATGGTTCGGGAGACTAACAGCAGAATTGACTTCCTAACAGTATGGAATAATGCCGTGGCAGGCAGGAATCAGGGAGGCCTTCGATCCTGGAGCCAGGCGTCAAACCCGGCATAGACCTGCGGGCAGAATAAAGATGCCTTCGTCCCCGCCGGGCGCCAGGCCGGAATGAAGCTAAGCGCAATGGCGAACATCCGCCTCCGTCTCTAACAGAACGAGGAGTGACGCATGCCCGATTCAACCGACGCAAAGCGCACCAAAGCGGCCACGCCTGCCGCCGACCCAGGCACACTCGCGACACAGGAAGATCCGTCCATGCTGTTTGCGGGGCGCGGCGCATCCGCCAGGCGCGTCGAGGCGGGCAAGGCGGCGCGCAGCAAGGTGCCGCGCGAGAAGCTTGCGGAATGCAAGGTGACGGATCGCGATCCCATCGCGCTGCTCGACGCGTCCAACGCCGGCCGCGTGACCGAGCTGATACCGATCCGCTACGGGCGGATGGTCGCGAATCCGTTCGCGTTCTATCGCGGTGCCGCGCCGTTGATGGCGCACGATCTGTCGAAGCTGCCGCATTCGGATGTGATCGTGCAATTGGGCGGCGACGCGCATCTCGCCAACTTCGGCTTGTTTGCCAGCCCGGAGCGGCGCATTCTCTTCGGCCCCAACGACTTCGACGAAACGCTGCCGGGTCCGTTCGACTGGGACGTGCGCCGGCTGGCCACCTCATTCGTGATTGCCGCACGCGAACGCGGTTTCGCGCAGCGTGACCAGCGCGGTGTGGTGCGCCGGCTATGCGAGACCTTCCGGCAGCAGATCGCCGAATTCAGCCGGATGGACACGCTCGATATCTGGTATGCCCAGTTCAACTCGGACAACATGCTGGCCATTGCCGATTCGGCGCAGGAGCGGCAGAAAGAGCAGGCCGTTATCGACAAGGCGAAGCAGCAGTCATCGCGTTCCGTGGTGAATCATGCAACCGAGCTCGTGAACGGCAAGCTGCGCATCAAGGATCAGCCGCCGCTCGTGTATCACGTGCCGTTTGAAAGCCCGCACGAGAACAAGCAGTACGACGCGATGGTGCGGCGCTTCTTCGCCGACTACCGGCTGACGCTTCCCGACGACCGGCGCACGCTGTTCGATCGCTATGAACTGGTGGATGTCGCGATTCGAGTGGTTGGCATCGGGTCCGTGGGAACGCGTTGCTACGAAGCGCTATTCATGGCCGACGGACAATGCCCGCTGTTCCTGCAACTCAAGGAAGCGCGGGCTTCCGTGCTGGAGGGCTATCTGCCGCCGAGCCGTTATCCCAATCACGGTCAGCGCGTGGTGAACGGGCAGCGCCTGCTGCAGTCGGCCAGCGACATTTTTCTTGGCTGGTCGAAGATGCGTCACACAGGCAACGACTTCTACGTGCGGCAATTGCGCGACATGAAGGGCGCATTCGACTTTACGACTTTCGATGTCGAAGATCTCGGCGAGTATGCGGTGTCCTGCGCTCACGCGCTGGCGCATTCGATGGCGAAAGCGGGGGACCCTGCGTTGCTCAGCGGATATGTCGGCAAGTCGGATGCATTCGACGAAGCGATCGTGCAATTCGCGCTCGCTTACGCGGACCAGAATGAAGCTGACTGGACGGTTTTGAAATCGGCCGTCAAGGCGGGACGCATTCAGGTCATTCGGGAATGAACGGGTCATCCCCGGCGCTGTCGTTTGCTCCATCGGCCAACGACAGCGCAGAAGATTACGCGAGACGGTAGACCTTCGACACCGTGCCCCGGAACAGGGCTTCCCGATCCTGCGCACTCGCCTGCGCGGTCAGGCGTTTAAATGCATTCCAGCCGTTGCTATAAGGATACGAGCCTTTATCGACGGGGAAATTGCTTTCGAACATGCACCGGTCCACGCCGAAAGCCTCGATGCACGTATGCATCCACGGTTTCCACGTTTCGGCGAGTTGACTCGACGAAGGCGGCCGCTCGCCTTTCTCGAAGTCAAACCCGTTGATGCGCATGCCGAGGCCACCGAGCTTCACATACACGTTGGGCAACTGCGCCAGCTCGTGCATCGAACGCGACCATGTTTCGAACACTTCCTTGTGTTTGTCCGCGTAGCTGGCGATTCTCACGACACCGCCGCAATGGTTGATGATGAACGGAATGTCGGGATAAGCCTTGGCCAGATCGAATAGTTCGGGTAACTGAGGAAAGAAGAGCCACGCATCGCAGGAAAGACCCAGTGCCCCGAGTTGCGCCACGCCCGCACGATAGGCCGGATCGAGCAGCAGTCCGCGCGGCGAGGCCGACAACGGATTCACGAGCGTCGCGTCCGCATCCCACGTCGCGAGGTGCCGCACGCCCCGCAAGCGGCCGTCGCCGGCCTGACGCTCCGCTTCGAGAACCTCGCGCACCGCCGCGCCGCGGCGCAGGTCCGCATAGCCCACGATACCTTTTGCGACCTGCGGCTTGCTCTTCTGCAACGGAGAGGTGACCTGAGCCACGTATTCGATTTCTCCAACCGGGCGCAACGGTTCCGGGCCCGATTGCCGATAACGCGTGAGTGCCTGCATGTACACCGACGCGGTGATGTTGTGGCCCGATCTCGCGTCCTCGAGATAGTCGTCGAGCAGGTACGTCCATCCCGGCCGCTCGTAGAAGTGATGATGCGCGTCGATGATCGGCAGGTCCGGTTCGAGCGCGGCTTCGGTGCCCGAGGCGAGCCATGCCGCGCGAACGGGAAGGTAGTTGCTGGTCGTGTTCATGCCGTGCGTTTCCTCTTTTGCGAATCCGTGCCGCGCGGTGACGGCGGGGATCATGATCGATGCGGCCGCCATCCCGAGGAGCCGGCGCCGTCGTGGCGAACGAAGCTGGGTCATCTTCACTTTTCCGTGCTGAAGGCATACAGCGAGAGGGTCAGCAAGGTCGTGACGAACAGCACGATCGACAGACCGATCATGCCGGCCGTGAACGTGCCGAAGCTGTCCTTGAGATAACCCACGAGATACGGTCCCGCAAACCCGCCCAGCGCGCCGATCGAATTGATCAGCGCAAGGCCGCCGGCGGCCGCCTGCCCCGAAAGGAACCTGGCTGGCAACGTATAGAAAATCGTGCGGCCCGCGATCGTACCGATGAGCGCCAGCGTGATACCCGTCATGGCGGGCACCAGGTGATGGAAGTGGGTCGATACGCCGAGCGCCACGGCCCCGATCAGAAGACCCACCGCCAGATTCGCGACGGGGCCGCCGCGGCGGTCGACGCGCCTCGCCCACCAGAGCAGCGCAATGGTGGCAAAGAAGTACGGTATCGCCGAAACCCAGCCGGTCTGCGTCACGCTCATGCCGTGCGCCTTGAGCATCTGCGGCAGCCAGATGCCGATGCCGTAGGAGCCCATCGTGAAGCCGAACGAGATCATCGCGAGAATGTACGTGCGCACATCCTTCAACGCGGCGGAGAAATCCTTCTTCTTCTGGCTGGCCGAGCCCTCGCGGTCGAAGGCGCTCTGCAGCGCCTGCCGTTCTTCCGGCGACAGCCACGCGGCATCGGCCGGCCTGTTCACGAGCATCTTCAGCACGAGGAAGCCGAGTAGGCATGCGGGCAGTCCTTGCGCAATGAACATCCATCTCCAGCCAGCGAGCCCGAGGAAGCCGTCCATATTGAGCAGCCAGGCGGAGAGAGGCGCACCGACGAACGATGAAAGCGGCGTGGAGACGGTGAACCACGCGAGCACACGCGTGCGATAACTCGCGGGAAACCAGATGGCCAGAAAGAAGATAACGCCGGGGAAAAAGCCGGCTTCGCCGATACCCAGCAGGAGCCGGACTGCGTAAAAGCTCTTCGGCCCCACCGCAAGCGCCGTGGCCGCCGCAAAAAAGCCCCACGTAATCATGATGCGCGCCAGCCAGCGCCGCGCGCCGAAGCGATACAGCGCGAGATTGCTTGGCACTTCGAAGATACAGTAGCCCGCGAACATGATGCCGGCACCCCAGCCGAACTGCGTGGCGCTCAGGCCGAGGTCGTGGTTCATGGTCAGCGCGGCGAAGCCCACGCTGGTGCGATCCAGGTAATTGAAGAAATAGGCGAGCGCGAGAAGCGGGATAAAGCGCCACGCGGCCTTTTTCACGGCCTGCTGCTCGAGCGCGGAATCGGCAAGGCTGTCGGCCGCTATAGTCGAGGAAAGGGATGTCATCTATCGTCTCCTGTCGAATCACTGGCCGAGTCGAGCCATGCCGCTTACGCGCGGCACCGTGATTCTCCGTGTGCTGTTCGGGTATCAGGCGCTGGCGGCTTCGTTCGCCGATGGCCTCGTCGTATCGCCGGGCTGCGGGTCCTGACACCTGACGACGCCCGCTTCGGTCAACTGTCTGAGATCTTCCGGCGTGTAGCCGAGCTGCATGAGAAGCGCCCGCGTGTCCTGACCGAGTGAAGGCGGCGCGGCACGCAGTTGCAACCGGTCCCCGCCGAGCGTCAAAGGCAGCAGCGCGGTTTTCGTGGCGACGGCCTGGCCGGCACCGCTGGCGTCGGCCGGCAACGTCACGTCGGCGAGCCCGCCCGTGGCGAGCAGGTGAGGGTCGTCGAACAGATCCTGAGGCTTCGTAATCGGCGCATACGGCAACCCGTTGCGTTCGAAGATCGCGCTGATCTCGGCCGCGGTGAAGGCTTCCATATGCTTGCGAAGCTGCGGCATCAACCAGTCGCGCGCCTGCACCCGTTGATTGTTGGTCGCGATGCGCGCGTCCGCCTTCAGGTCCGCGAGGCCGAACGCGTCGCAGAAGATCGCCCATTGCGTGTCGGACACGACCGCGAGAAAGATCTGTTCGCCGTCCCTGACCGAAAACACGTCGTAGATGCCCCATGCGGAGATGCGGCTCGGCATCGGCGCGGCGGCTTTTCCGGTCACGGCGAACTGCATCATGTGCTGTGCGACGAGAAACACGTTGTTCTCGAATAGTGCGCTTTGAACTTCCTGGCCCAGCCCGGTGCGCTCGCGTTGAGCGAGCGCCGCCATCGCGCCGATCGCGCCGAACATGCCGCCCATGATGTCGTTGACGCTCGTGCCGGCCCGCAACGGACGGTCTTCCGGTCCTGTCATGTAGGCGAGGCCGCCCATCATCTGCACGACCTCGTCGAGCGCGGTACGGTGATCGTACGGACCGGGCAGGAATCCCTTGTGCGATACGTAGACGAGACGCGGATTGAGCCGCGAAAGCGCGGCATAGCCGAGGCCGAGCTTGTCCATCGTGCCGCTTTTGAAGTTCTCGCTGAACACGTCAGCACCGCCAAGCAGCTTGTGCAGAATTTCGAGCCCGCGTGCATCTTTCACGTCGACGGCGATGCTCTTCTTGTTCCGGTTGAAGGTACCGAAGAAACCGGCTCCGGAGCCGCGCAGTACGCGCGTACTGTCGCCCGCTATCGGTTCGACCTTGATGACTTCCGCGCCCAGGTCGGCGAGTACCATGCCGCACGTCGGTCCCATCACCATATGCGTCATCTCGACGACGCGTACGCCGCTATACGGCAGCGCCTGATTCGCTTGCACCTCGCTCATTGCGCCACTCCCAGCAGGCAGCCTTCCGGTTGCGGCGCGCTCGGTACGCGCCCGTCTGAATAGGTAAAACCTTTTGGCAGCCCGGCGTCCTGCACGTGCCCGTACAACGCTTCTCCCGGCAACGCTTCGGCCAGAATCGCGCGCGCGGCGACGAGTTGGTCGATGTCGACGCCCGTGTCGTAGCCCATGGCCTCCAGCAGGAACGCCAGGTCTTCCGTGACGATGTTGCCGGTGGCGCCCGGTGCATACGGGCAGCCGCCAAGGCCGGCCTGACTCGAATCGATCGTCGTCACGCCGACATCGAGCGCGGCAACCACATTGGCCAGTCCCTGGCCGCGTGTGTTGTGGAAGTGCGCGCCGCCCGCCTTGCCGCCGAATTCGGATTGCAGCCGGCGGAACAGACGGCGAACCTGCGCCGGGTTGGCGTAGCCGCTGGTGTCGGACAGGCCGATCTCGTCCACGCCGCATTCGGCCATCGCGGCGCACATGCGCATCGTCTCGTCGTCGGTGACCGTGCCGGCGATCGTGCAGCCGAATGCGACCGACACCCCCGCTTCGATCTGCACGCCGGGAAACCGCTCGTTACGCAATGCAACGATGCTGCGGACCTCTTCGATCATCTGCGCCGTCGTCTTGCGGATATTGGCCATCGAATGCTCGTTGGTCACCGAGACGGGCAGCGTCACCTTGTGCACGCCGGCTTCGAAGGCGCTCTGGGCGCCGCGCAGATTCGGCGCGAGGACCGCGACGTGCAAGCCCGGAATCGACAGCGCATGCGCCACGACCTCGCGGATGTCGGCCATTTGCGGCAGCAGCTTCGGCGGCACGAACGAGCCCACCTCGATCTCCTTGAGTCCGCCGGCGGCCAGCGCGGAGATCCAGCGCAGCTTGGCCGCTGTCGGCATGACGCTTTTGATGCTTTGCAGGCCATCGCGCGGCCCGACTTCGCTGATCAACACCTTGGGGTTGGACGTACTCATCACTGGCTCCTAAGTTCTTACTAAGTTCTATTGGATAGACCTATGTTCTGTTTGAAAGAACTATAGGCGTGCATAGGAGGCCGGTTAAGAGGGGTAAACCCCAGAATTTCTAAAATAATAGAACTTGAGTTCTGTTGAGTAGAACTGTAAAGTCGGGGTGACGATCAAGGAGGAGAACACATGTCTAACAATGCGCTTGCGCCGACGGAGCCGTCGGCCGATGCGTCGGAAACGTCGAGTGGCGTTGCGGTCCTGGATCGCGCATTCGCGATTCTCAACGCCTTTGGACCGACCGATGACCGCCTGACGCTCACCGAACTTTCGCGCCGAACCGGCTTGTACAAGAGCACGGTTTTGCGGCTGCTCGGGGCTTTGGAGCATGGCGGATTCATCCGGAAGCTGAATGACGGGCAGTACGCGATCGGCCATCAGCCGTTGCGTCTCGCCACGCTGTATCAGCGGTCATTTCAGGTCGGTCCGGTGGTCGAGCCGATACTTCAGCAGTTGAGTCGGGAGCAGGGCGAGACGGCCTCTTTTTACGTGCGGCAGGGCGACCAGCGGCTGGTGCTCTACCGGGTGGAGCCGTCGAGAAGTGTCCGGGTCGCGATACGCGTCGGCGAGGAGTTTGCGATCGACAGGGGTGCCTCCGGCAAGGTGCTGCTCGCGTTCACCGAATTATTGGACCCGCGCTGGGATGAGGTGCGCGAACGGCTTTGGGCCGTCTCGTACGGCGAACGCGATCCTGAAACGGCCTCGGCCTCGGTGCCGGTGTTCGATTCGACGGGGCAACTGGTGGGGGCGCTGACGTTATCCGGACCTAAAGGCCGATTCGATGTCCCAGCCGTCATGAACGTTGCGTTGGTGGCTTTGCTCGACAGTGCGAAGCGAGCGACAACGGCTCTCGGCGGCAGGGGGGCGAGATACGATGCGAGCATCGCCAGGTTTGCTCATGAGGACGCTGTCGACGGCATGAGACGACGAGATGCGGATGCCGGTGGTTAGCTGCGGTTGAACTGCCGATGGGCTGTGTGGCGGGGGCTATCGTTGCAGGACTGTTATGCCCTGAGCCAGCCTATCAAGTTCGAAAGCATCGAGGTGTCTTTCACACCTTCGCAATAGACCTGCCCGTACGGATACTTTGAAGTCGGGGGATGGGTGATTTCCGTCACTTTATAGCCGCGTGCTTCCAGAGCAGCGCGAGCCTGTGCCCGGTAACTTCCGTCACCGTTGTAAAAGATGACTTTCCCTGACTTGTTCAGCAGCGTGTCCGCGCCTTCAATCCAGCCGTCGATCTCGGTCTGGCTGAATCGATCGCGGGGGCCGCGATTGAGGTACTCGAAAGCCACGGTGTCGAATCGACCCTTGCCATGTTCGTATAGCTCGCTGTTTTTATAGTCGGCAAAGTCGAGGGTCAGGTTGGCACCCGCGTCAGGGCTGATATCCACGGTGAAGTCGTTGTGATGGTCGCTCCGGTTTGTGCATGTTGTGCCCTGCATCGTGCCCATTGTGACTTGCTGCGGAGTCGTGCCGCAGCCAATGACGAGGTTCTTTGTTCGTTCATGACGAATCACAAGGTATTCGCGGATATTGAGCGGTGGTGGCGGGCTCCGCTTTCGCTCTGAACTTAGATTGGACAGGGCTGCCAGATCCCCAACGGCACTGGGGTGGGTCGGCGATCGCGGTTGCTGGAGGCGGCGAGATTCGGCTGGCTGGGTACCGCGTGCGTGCTCAGTGGGATTGAGAGGCGGCGACGCAGAGGTGGAACGATTGATCGATGGCATGGGCGATTCTCAGGGTTGCGGCGTATGCGATCGGTTATCGGCAAATAGCGTGGGAAACAGGGCCGTTGAAAGAAACGGCGAAATGGCGATGCAGCAAAGCAGGTTGGATCGCAGGTCAGTTGCCCCTCATGCGCCATGGCGTGATCTGATCATAATCAGCCAGCGTGCCGGTATGGGATCGCTTCGCGAAGCGATTGCGCAGATAGCGAAGGGTCGCCGCCAAAGCGGCACAGCAGGCCGGCCCGGCGATACAGCAGCATGCCGACGTTTCATGCTTCGGCAGCGGACCCACCCGGTGAGTCGTTCTCAGGCGACGAGCAACCGGGCAGCAAGCGCCGTTGCGGCTGGAACCGCCAGTTTCAACCCGAAGGCAGTCAAGGTACTGCCGGAAAGGAACTCGACGCGCCGACGCTGTTTCGCGTAGAAATTCGCCACTGACTTGACCGTGGCAACCAGTACGATATTGCAGCGGGTCAACACGCTGACGCAGGCCACGCCAACGACCAGAGCCACCGCCACGGAGAGCGGCGGTTTGACGGAAAGAGCCGTGAGAAACAGGGACGAAAAAAAGATGATGGCCTGTGCATTGAGCATGCCGGCAGTGAGGCCGATCCGGTAGGCATGCGAGGCGCTCAAGGCGACTGCACGCCTTTGTGCATCGGACGAGGGAGACGGTGTCCGGTTGCTCAGCATGAACCGCAATCCGCCCTGGATAAACCAGAGTCCGCCGAGCAGACTGATGCCTTTCACAAGGAAAATGCTCTGGCCTAAAAGGGTCGCGAGGCCGGCGGTAGCTGCTACCGCAAACAGGGTGTCGGCCGTCGCCAAACCCAGTGCGATGAACAAGCCCGAACGCTGACCATGATTCATGGCATTGCTAACTGTCAGGACGAAAGAGGCGCCGGGCGTCAGGACATTGAGCGCGAAAACGCCGAGCATGGCGAAGAAAGTCGTCAATTTCGTTTCCTTTGGCAGCTCACGTGCCGGGCAGGACGTGTCATGCCATTCGGCATGCATGCGGTTGGGTTGACAGGCGAACATACGTGTCGATCCGTTGCCGACAGGACACGACAACGTCAATGCCTTTCCTCGGTGTTCTTTTCTGGCTACTGACTACGACGGGCGAGGTGCGCCCTGTCGGGTAATCGGCAATGACTTGGGAGGCCCCGTGCCCGACGTCGGCGGAATATCGTGGTTCGATTCGCTGAGGATCGTGTCGTGCGCTTACCCGTTGCTACACAGTTCGGAGCTGGCGGTGCCGATACGTTCGTCGATTTCGCCTATCGCCGCGCGGATCCGCTTCACCCGTAAGGTCTGTGCGGGGATGAGTTCTACGGTTTGCATCGCCTCGACACGATTACGCCAATATGAAAGCGAAAGCGGAATAGAGTCCAAAACCGACAGTCGAAAAATGACATGTTCGAGATGTCGAATGTCCTGTTCGATCTGCTGGCAATTCATTATTTCCCCGATCCATACGAAACTGCCCGGCCTTCAATGGGCCGTTTGCCGTGTTGTTTTCGGTCTTCCCGTTTTCCCCGAGGTCCCTCGCGCTTGTTCTGTTTCTCAATGGGTAGAACGGTACCGGACGGGCGGGTTCCGAGTAAATACTGCATATGCAGTATTTACCCGGCAAAGTTGTCGGCGTGGCGCAGCGCAGCGCCTCGCATGAGGCCGCGGGATGGTGAGATGGCGAGACGCGCTCAGCCGGGCGGCGCGTCGATCAACGCACGGAGTTCCTGCGGATCGAGCGGTTTGTGCATGACGCGAAAGCCGCTCGACGACGTGGCATTGATGCCGTCTGTCGAGGTATCCCCGGTAATGATGATTGCCGGTATTGTGCGATCGATGGAATCGAATACGGCATGGATAATATCGGTGCCGCTGACGTGCCTCGTCAACCTGAAGTCGGTCACGAGCATTTCCAGCGCGTCGCGATGCGACTTTGCCGCCGCGACCGCGTGTTCCAGCGATTGTGCGGTGATCGCCGTGTGTCCCCACGCCCGCAGCAGGCTCTCCATGCTGGACAGCACATCGCGGTCGTCGTCGACGACCAGAATCGTCTTCTGCCGGCGCTCCCGGGCCGGCAGGCCGAGCCGTCCCTCTCCCCTGGCGCCGGGCGTCATGGCATGCGGCATCGACCGCAGCCGCACGGAGAATCGCGAGCCGCGCCCCGGCACGGAACGAACATGGACACGGGCTCCCAGCAGTGCCGCCGTACGCTGCACGATGGCGAGGCCGAGGCCCAGCCCTTGTTCCCGGTCGCGTGCCGCATTATCGACCTGATAGAACTCGCGGAAGATGTTCGATAGCTGATCGGGCTCGATGCCGATGCCGGTGTCGAATACCTGGATCTCCACATGGTCGCCGCGATGCCGGCTGGCAACCAGAATGCCTCCGCGGCGGGTGTAGCGCACGGCATTGGACAACAGGTTCGAGAGCATGTTGAGCAGCAGGACGGCATCCGTTTCCAGCCAGATCGAGGTCGGCCTGATTCTGAGCGTCAGGCCTTTGGCCGTCGCCGCCTGCAAAAACTGGTTCTCCAGCGCGTCCAGTTCATGCTGCAACTCGAAGCGGCGCGGTTCGACTTCGACGACGCCGGCGTCGAGCCGCGAAATATCCAGCAATACGTTCAGCAATTGAGACATGCCTTTCAGCGCGGTCCGAAGCCGTTCGGCAATGTCGTTGAGCGCTTCGCGCTCGACGGCCGGAGCCTCGGCCATCGCGCGCAGCGTCGCGATGTAGAGACCCAGCGCATGGGTCGGCTGGCGCAGGTCATGGCTGGCGGCAGCGAGGAATTGCGATTTGCTTCGATTGGCGAATTCGGCCCGCTCCTTTTCCTCGGTCAACTGCCGGATCAGGCCGATATTTTCGAAGCGCAAGCAGACGGTGTCCCGCACGGTGTGCTGCAGCGTTCGGCTGAAGGCGAGATTCACCCCCAGCAGAAACAGCGAAAGGAATCCCAGCACCGAGAACAGCGCGTTGCCGTACGCAAACGAGCGAATGGCAAACGGCAGGACAGTCAGCAGTGCAAACGTGACGTAGGTCGGCCACCAGGAGGACAGTGAGGCAACCGAACCGCCGGTCATGCCTGCCAGCACGATGCAGGTCAGTACTGTCACGATGGTGTTGTCCGGGGCGAAGAACAGAACGCCCATGGAACCCCACAGACAGCCGGACAGGGCGGCGAAGAAGGTGTAGCGCATCGCGCGGCTGTTCGCTGTTTCTACCGGGTGCCTGGCGGTCCGGCGATCTCGCCATATCATCACGAAACGAATGCTCGTCAACACGTAGATCGCGGCAGCCCAGGCAAGCAGATCGTGCCGAGGAACCTCGTGCCACAGCAGGAAGATCGTCAGGCTGACCACCGCGAGATTGCCGAAGAGAATCGGCGGCGACTGGCGATACAACGTATTGATCAGTTCCAGTCGCACGTCGGCACTATGTTCTTGAGGTATCTTTCTTCTCGCCATCTTGAAGATGTTTTTATCTGAACTTGTGTGGAATCGGGCTTTTCGTAAAATACCGTCGGCCATAGGGGCAGTGTATCGGACACTCGTCCGGCATTGTCGTAAGAACGCGGGCTGTCAGTCGGCTCGAAAAACAGCGAAAGAAAAATGAAAAATATCGTACTGGCTGAAGATCACGCCATGATCCGCGACGGGATGAAATTGCTGTTGATGACCCAACCCAACTGGCGCGTTGTGGGCGAAACGGGAGACGGGGCGGCCGTGAGTCGACTCGTACGCGAGACGCGAGCGGATTTGTTGCTGCTCGATCTGGATTTACCCGGTTGCCGCGGCCTCGATCTGGCCCAGCAAATCAAGACCGAATCGCCGGGAACCGGAATCCTGGTCGTTACGGGCAACCAGAATGCGTCCGCGGTGCGATCCGCGCTGGCTGCCGGGGTGGACGGATACGTGCTCAAACACGAGGACAGCAGCGAACTGCTGCAGGCCATTTCCCTCGTCTTCTCCGGCACCCGCTACGTGAGCAAGGTACTCGCCCACGCGCTGGAAAGCACTGACCACGGCGCTGGGCAATCGATGACATCTCGCGAGAAGGAGATTCTCGTCCTGATCGCAAACGGATACTCCAGCCAGGACATCGCGAGAAAGCTGACGTTGAGCGTACTCACCGTGAGAAAACATCGGCAGAACCTGATGTCGAAGCTGGCGTTGCACAACGTGGCCGAACTGACGGCCTATGCGATCCGTGACGGTTTGGCCTCCGCGGTGCCGGAGGTTGTCCCGTCCGTTCGGACCGATTGCGGCACGACTTGACCTCCGGGGGCATGGTCTCGTGCCGCCGGCGCCACCTGTCGTGTCTGGAGACCGGCAAGGCTCAGCTGAGCCGGGAGAGGGTGATCCGGCTCGCGGGATACCTCGATATCCCGCTGCAGGATCGAAATACGCTGACGGGCACGACACGCCCGAACGGGTCACCGCCCAATGCAGATTCTCCCATGTCGACACGCTGAGACAATCCTTTGCGAGGCATGTCGGGATAATGCCGGCTGAGTATCGGAAACGCCTGGTGTACATGGCTCGAATCGATGCCTGATCGGCACGCCACATGCGATGGCAGGAAACGACGGTCGCCTGGCAGAAATGCCTTGCATTCGACTATTGAGGGAGCAGTGCGATATCGCAATACTTGAACCCGATAAAGCGGGCTCGTATCCGCGAGTCATGTTACCTACCTCAAAAGGAGTCATCCTATGGCCACTACCATTGCCGGAATCCGGATTCCCGACAGCGCGATGGCACGCGCGGCGACCGAATTTGTTCGCGACACCGAATCGGACCTGCTCTATAACCATTCGCGGCGCGTGTTTCTTTTTGGTGCCCTTACCGGAGAGAGAAAGCAGTTCAAATACGATGCGGAATTGCTCTATATCGGCGCGATGTTTCATGACATCGGTCTGGTCGATGCCTATAGCAGCAAGGCGGACCGCTTCGAAGTCGATGGGGCGAATGCGGCACGGGATTTCCTCAGGCAGTACAACGTGAGCGAGTACGACATCGAGCAGGTATGGCTGTCGATCGCATTGCATACGACGCCCGGCGTGCCGGAACACCTGAAGCCGGTTGTCTCGCTGGTGACGGCGGGTGTCGAGATGGACGTACTTGGGCTTGCGTACGGCGAGTTCAGCGAGGAGCAGCGGGTGCAGGTGGTGGCGGCTCATCCGCGCGAAAAGGACTTCAAGAACGGCATCATCGATGCGTTTGCTCATGGCACGAAGAAGAAACCCGAGACGACATTCGGTAACGTCAAGGCCGATGTGCTCGATCTTCGCGACCCCACGTACAGGCGACTGAACTTTTGCAAGATCATTTTGACGTCGGCGTGGGACGATTCGAACGGGCACGTGCACGACACGCACTGCGCTTGCGGCGGCGCTGCTTCTGCAACGGTGTAATAGCGGCAGCAGTCGGGAAAGTGCCGATCGCCGTCAGGGAGCAGACCTCATTCGCGCCGACTGCCGGCGAAACGCCCGCACGACTTCCAGAAACGCCGTCAGCGCGGGCGCCGTATCGCCTTTCCGGTACAGGCAGTTCAGTTCGATATGGCGAAGACGTCGCGAACGCAATGGCCGATAAGCGAGGCCCGGTAGTTTGAGATTTGCCGCAGAGGCCGTTGTAATACAGACGCCGAAACGGCTCGCGGCAAGACTCATCGCGGTAATGACATCCTCGACTTCCTGCTCCACGACGAGCGCGATGCGTTCTTCGGCAAATGCGTCGGTGACTTCCTGCGCGAGACCGCGAAGCGCCGCATTGGGATAGAGAATCATGGGCTGGTTGTCCAGATCACCGAGCGATAGGGTGTTCTTGCGAGCGAGTGGATGCTGCTCGTGCAGGGCGACGATAAATTGTTCCTTCAGCACCATCTCTACGACAATGTCGTCTTCAGCGGGCACGTAGCGATTAAATCCGACGCTGATGCGGCGCTCGCGTAACGCCTCGATTTGGCCGGCCTTCGACAGGTTGTGCAAGCCGATTTTCACGCCCGGCCGATCTGTATGAAATCTTGCCAGCAGCTGAGGTATCGCATGTAGTACCCCTGACGTAAAGATGCCGACATCGAGCCTGCCCAACATGCCTTGGCCTGCCAGTTGGGTATGTTCCGTGGCGCGCCGCGTGAGCGTCAGGATATTGGGTACTTCTGCGAGCAATGTTCTGCCCGCTTCCGTCAGTTCCGCTCCCTTGGGGGTGCGAACGAATAGCGCCGCGCCCAATTCGTCTTCCAGAGCCCTGATATGCCGGGTCAACGGCGGCTGGGCCATATGCAGGCGTTGCGCGGCACGCCCGAAGTGCTGTTCTTCAGCCACAGCCAGGAAGTAACGCATCTGTTTCAGTTCCATGGACCACGGGTCTCCTTCATACCGAAACCGTATCGTAACGGCAAAAAACGGTATTGGACTGTATCCGGGCGGCCTCGGCAAGATGACGTACATCGCGGTGCCGTTCGTGCTCGCCGCTCAATCAGGATGGATTCTCTATGCCTATCGTGCACATTTCCCTCGTTGCCGGTCGCAGTGACGACGCCGTCAAGGCCTGTGTCAAGGCCGTTGCGATTGCCGTTCACGAGAGTATCGGCGCACCGCTCGACAGTATCCGCGTCTATGCCACTCAGGTGCCGTCCGCTCACTGGGCCGTAGGCGCTCAAACCAAAGACGAGCTGGTCGCGGCGAGTGATGTGAACGCGTCTCCGGCTGGAGCGGTGAGATGAACGCCGGGCAGATCAAGGATGCGGCGTCGGCTCTGCGCGCCGCGGCCCACACGCATGCGTTTCTGGCGCCGTTGCGCGAAACGTACCCTGACATGACCATCGACGACGCTTATGCGGTCCAGAGCGAGAACGTCCAGTGGCGGATCGATGAGGGGCGGCGCATCGTCGGCGCCAAGATCGGCCTGACGTCCGTGGCAGTTCAACGACAGCTCGGCGTCGATCAACCGGATTTTGGCGTCCTGTTTGACGACATGAGCTTCGGACACGGCGAACCGGTTCCCGTTGGCTTGCTCACACAGCCGAAGGTCGAGGCTGAGATCGCGTTCGTGCTGGGCCGCGATATCCACGTGGGCGACGCGGGGCATGCAACGTTCGCGGATGTCGTGGCCGCCGTCGACTATGCGCTGCCCGCGATCGAGATCGTAGGCAGTCGCATTGCGAACTGGAATATCGGCATCGTCGACACCGTAGCGGACAACGCATCGTCGTCGGCGTTCGTATTGGGGGGCCGCCCCGTGAAGCTGGATGCCTTCGATCTCCGGCTGTGCGGCATGCTGCTCGAGCGTCGCGGCGAACCCGTCTCGGTCGGGGCGGGGGCTGCTTGCCTTGGCCATCCGCTCAACGCGGTCACATGGCTGGCGCGCACCGTGATCGAGCGAGGCACGCCGCTGCGCGCCGGCAGCGTGGTGTTGTCGGGCGCGCTGGGTCCGATGGTATCGGTCGAGCCCGGAGACCGATTTGAAGCTCATATTCATGGTCTCGGTTCCGTCAGCGCTGTTTTTGAATCCCATTCGAAAGAGCCATCCTGATGAGCCAGATCCAATCCATTGCCGCACAACTCGACGACGCAGCTCGTCACGCGCACGCGATATCGCAATTCGATCCTCAGGGAGCGTTGTCGCTTGAGGACGCGTACGCGATCCAGCGCACGTCGATCGAGCGACGTCTCGTGCGAGGCGAGCGACGAGTCGGCGTAAAAATGGGCTTTACCAGTCGCGCCAAGATGGCGCAGATGGGTCTTTCCGATGTTATCTGGGGGCGTCTGACGTCCGCGATGCAGGTTGAAGAAGGTTCGGCAATCGACCTGTCGCGCTATGTGCATCCGCGGGTCGAACCCGAGCTGGCCTTTGTTTTGAAGCGGGGTCTTCACGGCAACGAGACGGGCCCTGCTGCGCTGGCTGCTGTCGAGGCGATCGCTCCCGCACTGGAGATCATCGATTCGCGTTACCGCGACTTCCGCTTCAGCTTGAGCGAGGTTATCGCAGACAACGCGTCGTCCAGCGGTTTCGTCATCGGGCCGTGGAGCGATCCACGCGCAGACTTCTCGAATCTCGGGCTCGTGATGAGCATTGACGGACGAACCGTTCAAGTCGGTTCTACGGCCGCGCTGCTCGGCCATCCGCTACGTTCGCTGGTGGCGGCAGCGCGCCTTTCCGCGGCGGCGGGTGAGCCATTGGAGGCGGGCGACGTCGTGATGGCGGGCGGTGCGACTTCGGCCGAATGGCTCAAACCCGGGCAGTACATTGGCGTGGAGATGGAACGGATCGGCCGTGCCGGTTTCCACACGGACAGGCAGCGATTGATCGGTCAGTAGGGCGAAGCGTTATGGAGGGCGACATGACGGACAAGCTAAAGGTGGCAATCATCGGATCCGGGAATATCGGCACCGACCTGATGATCAAGATCCTGCGTAATGGCCGGCACCTGGAAATGGGCGCCATGGTCGGCGTCGATTCCGCATCGGACGGCCTGGCCCGTGCCGCGCGCATGGGCGTGATGACGACCGCGAAAGGCATTGAAGGCTTGCTCGAGCTGGGGATGTTTGGGGAGATCGACATCGTGTTCGACGCCACATCGGCGGATGCACATGCGCGTCACAACGAGATCCTGCAGGCACACGGCATTCAGGTCATTGACCTCACACCGGCCGCTATTGGGCCGTACGTGATTCCGGCGATCAACCTGGAGTCGGAAAACGCCTCCAACGTGAACATGGTCACGTGTGGAGGGCAGGCCACGATCCCGATCGTCGCCGCGGTGTCTCAAGTCGCCAAGGTGCACTATGCCGAAATCGTCGCGTCGATCAGTAGCAGGTCGGCAGGCCCGGGCACGCGCGCCAACATCGATGAATTCACCGAAACGACGCGAGCCGCTATTGAACAGATCGGGGGTGCAACGCGAGGCAAGGCCATCATCATCCTGAACCCGGCCGAGCCGCCGCTTGCCATGCGCGATACCGTGTTCGTTCTGTCGGACGCTGTCGACACGCGCGCTGTCGATGCAGGCATCGAGCGCATGGTCGCCGCCGTGCAAGCGTACGTCCCGGGTTATCGTCTGAAGCAGAAGGTGCAGTTCGACATGATCGAACGGGACAAGCCATTGAATGTGCCGGGCGTGGGTACAAGACACGGCTTGAAAACCTCGGTCTTTCTCGAAGTCGAAGGCGCCGGCCACTATCTGCCTGCCTACGCCGGCAATCTGGACATCATGACATCGGCGGCACTGGCTTGTGGGGAAACGATGGCTCGCCGGCGAATGGCGGCCGGTGTGGCGCGTGGTCGGAAGGAGGTTGCGTAAGTGAACAGCATGAACCGCAAAATCTACGTTTCCGATGTCACTTTGCGTGACGGTAGTCACGCGATTCGGCATCAATATAGTATCGAAAACGTAAGATTGATCGCGTCCGCTCTCGACGCGGCCGGTGTCGATAGCATAGAAGTCGCTCACGGCGACGGCATTGAAGGATCGAGCTTTAACTATGGCTTCGGCTTGCATTCGGACGTCGCATGGATCGAAGCTGCCGCGGCGAGCGTCACGCACGCGAAAATTGCGACCTTGCTCATTCCGGGAATCGGCACGATTCATGACTTGCGGAATGCTTATGATGCCGGTGCGAGAATTGTCCGTGTGGCGACGCATTGCACCGAGGCCGACGTATCGCGACAGCATCTGGAGTTCGCAAGCAAGCTTGGAATGGACGCCGTCGGCTTTCTGATGATGAGCCATATGACGACGCCCGCCAGGCTCGCGGAGCAGGCCCGGCTGATGGAGCGCTACGGTGCAACCTGTGTCTATGTCGTCGATTCGGGCGGGGCGCTCGGAATGAACGATGTCAGGGAGCGATTCCGGGCATTCAAGGACGTACTGAAGCCGCAGACGTTGACCGGCATGCATGCTCATCACAACCTGGGTCTCGGGGTTGCCAATTCGCTCGTGGCACTCGAAGAAGGCTGTGACCGTATCGATGCAAGCCTGGCTGGAATGGGGGCAGGCGCGGGTAATGCGCCGCTTGAAGTGTTCGTTGCCGCCGCGGAGCGGCAGGGATGGCGTCATGGCTGCGATTTATACCGCCTGATGGACGCCGCCGATGACCTCGTGCGTCCACTTCAGGACCGGCCCGTCAGGGTCGATCGTGAAACGTTGGCACTCGGTTATGCGGGCGTCTACTCGAGTTTTCTCAGGCATGCAGAACTTGCGGCGAGAAAGTACGGGTTGAAAACGGTCGATATCCTTGTGGAACTGGGGCGTCGGAAGATGGTGGGCGGTCAGGAGGACATGATCGTCGATGTCGCGTTGGACCTGGTTTCGCTTGCCTCGGGCGGCGTACTGGCAACCGACGCCAGCAGCCATCGGCGATCCGCAACCCTGACTGAATGAATCGGTATGGGTGACGCTCGTTCGACGAAGTCAATCGCTTTCCTGCACGATCAGGCGCAGACATTTCAGGAACAGCGGGCGGTATTCCTGCGGCAGGCGTTCGAGAAGTTTCTTTTCGACGCTTGAGTCACGCGTCATCATTCGATCAAGCAGCGCCGCGCCGGCAGGGGCGAGAAATAATTCATACGCCCGGGCATCGGTTGCGGCCGGGGTTCGTTCGATAAGACGGTTGGCGCACAGCCGCTTTACCATCTCGGCGACGGTATTGCGGTCCATAAAAAGCTGTTCCGCGAGCAGGTTTTGACTCATTCCGGGATGTTGATAGAGGGCGATCAGGGCAGCTTTCTGTCGCGGCGTGACCGATTCATCGTGGAATTCCGAGGCAAACAACTCTTCCGCTTTGAAGTGAGCACGACGCAAGAGATGCGACGTCACTTGATCCAGCCGGAAAGCGTCCAGAATCTTCGTGGTGACTGGGGACAATTCAGGGTAGTTCTTTTTTTTATGCATATCGTGGGTTCCAGAGTCGAATAACAGGTCGCTCGCCGGTGTCCGTGAAGGCGCATAACGGGCAGATGGCTACAGTCGGTTGCCGACATATTATACGTATAGAGACAATGCGATTGATACCGGCAGACTATCAAGGTGTTGGCTTGACCAGTCTTAACCAGGCATGATCTCGGAGTGAATTCGGGTTAATCCCAATAATTTTGGCTATTTTTAGTTTGACAGTGCAAGTTGTGCTACTTAGACTTTGAATTGCCATAGAGCGAATTGACTTGCTTATAAATGACGTGTACGTACTATTTGAATGTGTTCATGCCGGAATATCCGGCAGCGGATGGAGGAACGAGGTGCGTCGACTTATGAGACCTTCGGCATTGCCGGCTCCGAGGTTTCGCTATACACCGGTTGTCCGGGTAGGTTCTCTAGTGTTCGTGTCCGGACTGATTGGACTCGACCGGATGACGGGCGAATTGGCAACGGGTGGTGCGGCGGAGGAGACCCGGCAGGTGTTGCACAACTTGCTCGCACTTTGCGAGGCGGAGAAGTGGTCACTTAGAACCCTCGTGTTCGCGCGGGTATACTGCGCCGGCCACGAGAGTGCCGCAGCCGTGAATGATGCATGGGACGAGTTCTTCAGGAATGAGCCGCCGCCAGCAAGAAGCTTTGTCGTCGTAGCGGGACTGCCGCTTGGGGCGGCAGTCGAAATTGAATTCCAGCTAGTTGTTTGAAAGGAGGCAATCGTGAGCGGAGGTCGAATTCTTTCTGGCATGTTGGCACCGCATCCGCCGCATCTCGTCTATGGAGAAAATCCGGCACAGAATGAGCCGCGTTCCGAGGGAGGGTGGGAAGTATTGCGCTGGGCGTACGATCATGCTCGAGAAAGTATCGAGCGTCTGAAACCCGACGTCCTGCTCGTGCATTCGCCGCATTGGATTACGCAGGTCGGACATCATTTTCTTGGTGTTCCCGAGCTCTCTGGCAGATCGGTCGATCCGATCTTTTCAAATATTTTCCGGTACGACTTTTCGCTCAAAGTCGATGTGGAATTGGCGGAGGCCTGCTGCGAAGAAGGCCGAGCCCTCGGCCTCGTGACCAAAATGATGCGCAATCCTGCGTTTCGAGTCGACTACGGCACGATCGTGACGTTGCATATGGTGCGGCCACAATGGGATATCCCCGTCGTCGGTATTTCGGCCAATAACAGTCCGTACTACCTCAATACCGGCGAGGGATTGGGGGAGATGGACATTCTGGGGAAGGCCACGCGCGAAGCTATCAGAAAGAGCGGTCGCCGCGCTGTGCTGCTTGCGAGCAACACGCTGTCGCACAGACATTTTCACGAAGAACCCGCACTCCCTGAAGACATGTCCAAGGAGCATCCCGAGCGCTACGACAGTTATAAATGGGACATGCGTCTGATCGATCTGATGCGCAAGGGCAAGATGCGGGAAACATTCTCACTCTTGCCGCAATTCATCGACGAGGCATTTGCAGAGGTCAAGTCAGGCGCGTTTACGTGGATGCACTCAGCCATGGGGTATCCCGAACTGGCGGGGAAGTTCTATGGATATGGAACCGTCATTGGAACGGGAAACGCCGTGATGGAGTGGAATCTTGAAGAAGCCGGCCTGGCGGCGCTCGAACCGGCGCTCCACGCCTGAGCAGCATTCATGACTGTGTACGGCGGTATGTCGTGCGCTTTTGCTACGAACATGAGCTGGAGTATTCCGTGACCATCGTATCGGCATTTCTCGTACCGGGAAGCCCGCTTCCTCAGCTGCGCGGCGACGTACCGCCGTGGCGGCGGCTCGCATCGGCAATGCGTGAAGCGGGTCAGGTCCTGGCGGGTTCAAAACCCGACGTTGTCCTTGTCTATTCGACCCAATGGATGGCCGTGCTTGACCAGTTGTGGATCAACCGGGCCAAAAGCACGGGGCTGCACGTAGACGAAAACTGGCATGAGTTCGGTGATCTACCGTTCGACATATCGAGTGACGTGGAACTTGCTGAAGCGTGTGTCCAGGGTTGCAGGCAAGGCGGTGTTCATGCAAAAGGCGTCGATTACGACGGTTTTCCGATCGATACCGGCACCATTACCGCCGCAACCCTGATGGGGTTCGGGACACCGGATCTGCCGGTTGTCATTGCTGCCAACAACCTGTACCACAGCCCGCGGCAAACGGAGGCACTCGGACGGATTGCATCCCGCGCGGCAGATGCGGCTGGCAAGAAAGTCGCCGTCGTGGGGATCGGTGGACTGTCGTATTCGATGTTTCGCGAGCCGATTGATCCGAGTGCCGATCACATCATTTCAGAAGGCGATGATCGGTGGAACCGTCGCATTTTGCAGTTGATCGAGGCCGGAGCCGTTGACGAGCTTCGCTCGGCCATTCCCCAGTATGCGTCGGAGGCCCGGGTCGACATGGGATTCAAGCACTTCTTCTGGATCCTGGGGGCGCTAGATGGGCGGTTTTCCAGCGCCAGGATTCATGAGTATTCGCCGCTGTATGGCAGCGGCGGTACCATCGTGGAATTCGTGATCTGACCTTGAGATACCACATCGGCGGCATCTTTACCTGGTCATACTGATCGTATTGCCATCGGCTCAACACGGTGATCGTTTCGAGGAGAAGCTGTGAAGCATTTCAGAAATTTTGTAAACGGGGAGTTTATCGAAAGCAACAGCCGTTTCCCGAATCACAATCCGGCTAACGGAAGGATCATTGGCGAGGTACATGAAGCTGACCGGGAACTCGTGGATTTCGCGGTCGACGCGGGACATCGTGCGGTGCGGGGAGGATGGGGCAGGCTGAAGGTTGCGACGCGCGCGGCCATGCTGTACGGGATTGCTGACGAGATCGAACGCCGCTTCGACGACTTTCTCGAAGCCGAAATGAGTGATACCGGCAAGCCGGTGTCTCTTGCTTCAAATGTGGATATTCCCAGAGGCGCGGCGAATTTCAGGATGTTTGCCGACATTCTGAAGACGGCTCCGCTCGAGTCGTATAGAACCGAATTATCGGACCGCAATCATGCGTTGAACTACACCGTGCGCAAGCCACTCGGGGTCGTGGGAGTCATTTCGCCATGGAATTTACCGTTGCTTCTGTTGACCTGGAAAGTGGCTCCGGCTCTTGCATGCGGAAATGCCGTGGTTGCGAAACCCTCTGAAGAAACACCGGGCACAGCCACGTTGCTGGCCGAGGTGATGCATAAGGTGGGCTTGCCGTCCGGCGTATTCAATCTCGTGCATGGAAAGGGACCGGGATCGGCGGGCGAATTCATTACCACGCACCCGAAGATCAACGCCATTACATTTACCGGCGAGTCCGCGACGGGAACCGCAATCATGCATGCAGCGGCGAAGCATGTGAAGCCCGTCTCGTTCGAGCTTGGAGGAAAAAACGCGGCTATCGTATTCGCCGACTGCGATTTCGATAAGACCGTCGAGGGCATGATGCGTGCCATCTTTTTGAACAGCGGCCAGGTATGTCTGTGCTCGGAACGCATCTTTGTCGAGCGACCAATCTACGAACGATTCGTCGCAACCATGGTTGAGCGCGTCTCGGCTCTCAAGCTCGGAACATCGACGGATTCTTCGACGACGCTGGGTCCGCTCATCTCTGCGGCCCATCGCGACAAGGTGCTGTCGTACTACCAGCTCGCTCGCGAAGAGGGGGCGATTTTCCATGCCGGCGGCAGCATTCCCCAATTGGGTGGCGAACTCGATGCGGGTTTCTGGGTACAACCCACGCTTATCTCAGGACTGCAAGACAGTGCCCGGTGCATCAAGGAGGAGATTTTTGGCCCCATCTGCCATATCTCTCCCTTCGACAGCGAGACGGAGGTGGTCGATCGTGCTAACGACACCGAATACGGTCTTGCGGCCACGATCTGGACTTCCAATGTACATCGCGCTCATCGCGTGGCGGAGTCGATGAATGTCGGGACCGCGTGGGTCAATACCTGGTTCCTGAGAGACTTGCGCTCGCCATTTGGTGGAAACGGCCTTTCCGGCGTCGGGCGCGAGGGCGGTTTGCATTCACTCAATTTCTATTCGGAGCTGACCAACGTATGTGTAAGCGTAGAGCAGTGAGTGCCATGTTCCTTCAACAGGAGGTGAGCAAGTGAAGGACTTCCGGAACCAGGCAACGACGGCAACCGTTGTGCCGGGGCGTGCGACTCCCAGAGGGAAGTATCCGCATATCAAACGCGCGGGTGATTTTCTATTCGTCTCCGGCACGAGTTCGCGCCGGGCCGACAACAGTGTTGCGGGCGCGAGTTCGGACGAGCCAGGCGTTCTCACAATGGACATTCGCGAGCAAACGCGGGCGGTTATCGAGAACATCCGGTCAATTCTCGAGAGCGAAAAGGCGGGCCTTGAGGACGTGGTCGAAGTCTGCACTTATCTGGTCGATATGGGGGACTTCAAGGGCTACAACGAGGTCTACGCGGAGTACTTCGACTTTTCCGGGCCTGCCCGCACGACGGTTGCGGTCCACCAGTTGCCGCACCCGCATCTGAGAGTCGAGATCAAGGCGGTCGCTTATCGGCCGCTCACGGGTTCGGAGTGATCGAACGATCAGTGCTGCAGCCAGCCGCTGATGTCGTCCAGAACTTGCTGCTCGATCCCAAGAAAGCCGTGAGGCGCGTGGGCGCCGCATTCGGCTCGCTTGCTGCCGCCTCCCGCCGAACTGGAGACGGCGATGAAGGCGAAGCCATTGCCGGACGCGAGACTCCGTGCATTGCCGAATGGGGAAACCATGCAGCCGTCGTTTTCATTGGAGACGACCAGCACGCGCGCATGATTTTCCGGCCACGCCAGCTCCGATAGCCCGGCTTGCGAACCTCTTGCCACCGTGACGGGCGAGGTGAGGACGAACGCGTCGGCGATATCAGGGCTGCGCTTGAGCAGATTGCCGACCGTAATCGTGCCGCGGCTCGTGCCGACCAGTGCGATCTTCGCTTGCGGGTAGCGCTGCCGCAGTACCGAGATCGCGGCTGCGACGTCCTGGCGGGCCGGGTCGCTCAGGCGGAAGGGGTCGTCCATGCCATCCGGATGATCCGAAGGCGTGTCGAAGATCACTGCGGCGTCGCCGAGGCCGGTCCAGTACGAGGCAGTCCGGAGGACGAAATTGCCCGCCATTCGCATCGGGCCGCTACTGGCCAGCCCGACGTTGCCGTTGTCGCCGGCGAACAGGATCACGATCCAGGGCGGGGTGCTCGATGGCGCATCGAGCCAGATGCCTTGCGTGACGTCCGGCCGGCTCGGGATCTGGATCAATTCGGCGGCAGACGCCGTGCGGGCGCATAGCAGGGAAGCTGCCGCGAGCGTGGCCACGAGCAGCGAACGGACCCCGGTGGCCAGGACGGCCATTGGGGGAGAAGGCAAGGGCTTGCGGTGTTCCATCGTGTCCCCGGGCTAACGTGACAGGTCGCACGATTCTATCGCGTCCGCCCCGTTCCCAATTCTTTGGCAGAGCGAGGCGCGAGACTCACGTGCACTATCCGACCGGAAGGCTTCGGCGTGGAATACGATCAGCAGATCTGATTACTTACGCCAATACCATGGAGAAGCACGTCGAGTTGTTGCTCGATGTTTGCGCGATCGTAAGAAACCATCGCCACGCGCCAGAGACCTTGCAGGAAGGTGACGATGATGGAGGCGACCATCATGGGGGCCAGCGACGGCTGCAATAGCCCCTTTTCCTTGTCTTCGCGCAACCGGGTAGCCACTGCCGATTGCAGTTCCGTGAGGCTCCGCTCCGCGCGCTTGCGCAAGTCGGGATCGTTCAATACCTCTGGAGCTTCCATGGCGGCCAGCATGCACAACTTCGATGGGGTTGCGGAATCGTCCAGACAGTCAAGGACTACTGCAAAAAATGCCTGGATTCCTTCGAGCGCTGTCGGCGCGTTCGCGAGAGCTTCCATGCGCCTGGCAACGATCTGCTTTTCGTAGCGTTCAATGCAAGCAAAGTACAACTGCTTCTTGCTTTTGTGGCTATTGTAGAAAGACCCTTCTCCAATGCGCATGACCTTCAGTAAGTCACGCAATCCGGTCTGGGCATAGCCGCGTTGCCAGAATAGTGCGAGCGCGGCGTCAAGGGCCTCTTCGTAGTCGAATGCAATTTTCCGAGCCATAGTCCGATTTTCCTTAATTGTAACGGCCGCTACAATTTCGTTGACGGCACGAATTTAGCGCACTATATTGTAGCGATCGTTACAATATAGTGCCGCCTAACTTCGCCGTCGAGCTGTATCGAGCGCGGGCAGCGCCCACCAGGAACCCCTATGAACTCTTCGATGCCCGTGCCTGCGCAAACACTCGTATTGCCGCCGGCGACCGAGCGCGTTACCCCGTTCGAACTCGATGTGCCTCAGGCGGCGATTGACGATCTAAAAAACCGCCTCGACCTGATTCGCTGGCCGGACCGCGAGTTGGTAGCCGACTGGTCTCAGGGCGTGCCTTTAGCCGCGGCCCAGGACTTGATCGCGTATTGGAAGCAAAGTTATGACTGGCACCGATTTGAGGCGCGCCTGAATAGTTTTCCGCAATTCCGCACCCGGATCGATGGGGTTGGCATCTACTTCATTCACGCGCGATCGGCGCATGAGAACGCCTTACCTATCATCATGACGCATGGCTGGCCGGGGTCCGTAGCGGAATTTCTCGATGTCATCGAGCGCCTGACCGATCCGACCCGGTTCGGGGGGAGGGAGGAAGATGCTTTTCACGTCGTTGTCCCGGCCATTCCCGGTTATGGTCTTTCGGACATACCTCGTGATCTGGGTTGGAACCCGAGCCGTATAGCGCGTGCCTGGGCTGTACTGATGACAGAGCGTCTGGGCTACCGAGGCTGGGTGGCCCAAGGTGGGGATTGGGGCTCCGCCATCACGACGGCGCTTGCCAGCCAGAGGCCTCAAGGCCTTCTCGCAGCCCATGTGAATCTTCCCATGGTCGTTCCCGCAGAACTCCCGTCGAATCCAACGAAGGAAGAGATGAAAGCACTGGCCGGCATCGAATACTTTGTCACCAGAGGCACGGGTTACGCCGATCAGATGAACACTCGCCCGCAAACCATTGGCTACGCACTCAATGATTCGCCGCTGGCACTTGCCATGTGGATCTATGAGAAGTTCTGGGATTGGACGGACAACTTCGGAAAACCCGAGGACGCTTTGACTCGCGATCAAATGCTGGATGACATTTCGCTCTATTGGTACACCGGTACAGGAACATCTGCATCGCGGTTGTATTGGGAAGGCGTTGGAGAAACCATTCGCAGCCACGAGTTCTTCTCGCCGAGCCGGTCCGGCGGCGGAAAAATCGAAATCCCCATGGGCGCCAGCTTGTTTCCTTCCGAGACTTTCAATCCACCTCGGGCGTGGGCGGAACAATCCTGGAGTGAAATTTTTTACTGGAACCGGGTAGACGCCGGTGGCCACTTCGCGGCGTTCGAGGAACCAGAAATTTTTTCGAAGGAAATGTGGAGGGCTTTTCAGCCGTTCCGGGCCTCGGTGAAGGGACAGTAGGAAAAGCAGAGCGTTACCGAAAATGCGCTAGCCGACAGAGGCCGGGTTGGGCGGAAAAACTTCGATTGCCTGGAGCGGTTCGCTGTCCGATCGCCGCTCTGCGGCATGACGACTGTTGCGGCGGCGTGACGGCGGAAATTGCAGCGACTCAAGATCGACTAACAACGAGAGTCGCTGCCCTCTCGATTCCTTAGAAGAAAATATTCAGATTGCCGAGCAGATTGAGTGCCGAGCCCGTTTCCGGCTTATAGGCAATGCTGGTCGGATGATTGACGTATCCGACGCCGAGACTGCCGTAAACGCCGCGCACGAGCCGCGCGCTCCAGGAAAGCGTAATCGCCTTGCTGTCGCGATGCACGAGATTGCCGGCCGCCTGCGAAACGCGGATCGCGTCGCTGCCCCACACGCTATCGGTCGCAACAAGCGAGATCAGATCGTAAGGCCGGCTCTCGAATATCCCTTTGGCGTACAGCCGTAATTCATAGTACTGCGAAACGGCATTCGCGTAAGGAGGCGCATACATGACCGAGGCTCCCGCATAGAGGCCGCGCCCCGGTGCGCCCGAAGGATGCGTCTGCCACAGCTGACGATCGCCGACGAAGTAGAGATAGCCGTTATGGTCGACGCGCGTGCCGGGATGCTCGTAGCTCTTGAAGTTGCTCGTGTTGTACGCGCCGCCGACGCGCATCCACGTCATCGGCCGGTCTGCCGCCGGCGCGCGCTGATAGCCCGCTTCGCCGAGATAGAGGGCGCCCGCGTTCGGCGTGGACCAGTCGAAGCCCGTGGGATTGTATTGGGTCTCGGCCTGCAGGCCGTCGGGATTGACGGAGCGCTGTACCGCGCCCTGCAGGTACCACTTGTCGGTCACCCAATACTTGAGGTTGATCCCCGGAGTGGGCGTGCTATTGCTCGACATGCCGCCCTGAATCGGAATGCTGCCCGAAGGGCCGAACACGCTCGAGGCCAGGCTGCCGCCCACGTAGATATTGGCGAATTGCCACGTGTTCGTCGTATAGCCGAGCTTGAGTTCCAGGCGCTTGCTGAATAGCGTCTGGTAGTAGGTCATCTGCGAGAGACTGGTCTTGTTGGGGCCGAGCGGCGCCCAGGAAACCGTCGTGTTGATACCCGCGACGTAGAACTGGCCGTCCGGAATGCCGAAGCGCGAGAGATCATACGTCACGCCGGCGATAAAACTGTTGGTGTACGAAAAGGTTTGGCCGTTGTACTGCTGCGTGCCGTTATTGCTGCGCGCCGAGCCTTGCAGCGTGTTGTACGCCATGTTGAACAGATTCATGCCGATAAAGCCGATACCGGCGTCGGCCAGCGCGCGGCGCATGCCGAAAGCCTCGGGGTCGACCGTGTCGGCGGGGCCGGGCAGCGCGAGGTTGAAGCCTTTCGGCTGCAACGACGCGAATTCGCTACCGGGCGCCAGAGCGGAGGCGGGCGGCGTCGTGAGCGCGGCGGCGCGCGCGGCGTCGACGGCCGGGTCGGCCTGCGCAGAATTGAGCGTGTCGGACCAGGCGCTTTCGGCGTTGCACAGCAACGTGAAGGCGCCCGAGAGCAGCATCGCGCTCATGGCGGGACGGTGCGGGAGAAAGCGGCGTCTTCGACGCGCGGGCAGGCTCTGGCGAGTCTGTCGTAAGGAGCGGCAGTGAGCGTTCATGGTCGGAGCGGCGAAATAGCGTAGTGGAAGGGGGCGTGCGAAGCGGTTAGCTGTCGTGCTGGGGTTCTGTTGTCGTGATGTGGGCAAGGGCGCGGCAATCGCGCGGCGGGCGCGGATCAGTCGTGCTCCGCCATCGCGAGTTCGCGCAGCAGCGTGCGCGATCCGCTCGCGATCAGCAGTGCGCCGGCAATATAGGTGAGCGAAACGACGGCAAGTGCGTGACGCAAGGCATCGGGGCCGGCACTCGCGGCAAAGAAGTCGCTGAGCACGCCCGCAAGCGAGGGACCGACGCCCATGCCGATCAGGTAAGTGAAGAGCAGGAACAACGCCGAGGCCGTTGCCCGATAGCGGCTGCCCGCGAGGGACTGGATCAGCGCGTAGGAAGGGCTCGTCGAGAGACCGGCGAAGAACGTCATGGGCAGCGAGATGGCGAGCGCGATGTCCAGGCTATCGGTGTACAGGAACGCGAGCGTGAGCGGCGAGGCGAGCGCGAACGACAGCGCGGGCAGGCGCAGGCTCCAGCGCATGTCGCGGCGTGCGAGCAGGTCGACGAGCACGCCGCCGAACAGCAGCGCGGCGATAGTCGCAAGGCCCATCGTCAGCCCGTAGGTGGCGCCCACGCGCGCGGCCGTGAGATGGTAGTGGCGCATGAGAAACGCCGGCACCCAGCTCAGTACTGCGAATGAGCCCACCGAGCACACCGCTACGCCCAGGCAAAGGAGCAGGAACGCACGGCGCGCGAGCAGCACGCGGGTTGCGCGCCAGAGGCTTTCCTGCACGCGCTGTGCGGCGGCGTGCGGCTCCTTGACGGTGAGCCAGAGCAGCAGCGCGAGCAGCGGACCGGGCGCCGCGCCGGCAATGAAGGCCATGCGCCAGCCCCAGTGATCGACGATCCAGCCGCCGATGAAGCTTGCCGCCATATAGCCGCAACCGCCCACCACCACCACGACCGATAGCGCCGTGCCGCGCCAGCGCCGCTCGAACGTGTCCGAGACGAGCGCATGAATCGTCGGATTGCCGCCGGCCTCGCCGACGCCTACACCGAGCCGCGCCAACAGCAGCACGCCAAAGCTGGGCGCGACGCCGCACAGCGCGGTCATCGCCGACCAGACGGTCAGCGAAAGGCTCAGCACGCGCACGCGCCGGCCGCCGTCCGACAGGCGCGCGATCGGCACCGCGAGCAGCGAGTACACGGCGGCGAAGCCGAGTCCCGAAAGCAGGCTGATGCGGGCGTCGCTCACGTGCATGTCCGACTTGATGGCCTGCGTGACGATTGCGATCAGGAAGCGATCGTAATAGCCGAGCAGTGAAACCAGTGCGAGCAACACGAGAATGTAAAGCGCAGTGGCGCGCCGCGGCGGTGCGGCGTGGTGGCGGGCGTGCGCGGGTGAGACGCCCGCGCGCGGCGGTGCGATCGGCGTGGTGGTTTCCATGGCGAAGTCCTTGGTTAACCGTCGATCAGGTCGGATGTGTGCCGGCCGGCGTATCGACGTCGCCGTCGATGCGCGCGCCGCTAAAACGCTCGTGGAAGTCGCCGAGCTCGATCGTGAAGTCGTCGAGCGCGGCGATTTGCGCTTCGCTCAGTTCCGGGTGTTCCGCGCGATACCACGCGCCGTATTCGGGCAATTGCGAGGAATAGGTCTTGAAGTAGGTGGACCAGGCACGCAGACGCAACTGCGGGCGTTGCGCATCGAGATCGAATTCCATGAGGCGCAGCCAGCCGTCGCCGATGCCGTCGATCACGCGCGTATCGGGCGAGGTCATGCGCAGCGACTGCTTGCGGCTTTGATAGTTGGTGAGGAACTGATAGACGTCGTGGCCGTGCCGGTTCTTGTCGATGCGATGCTGCACGCCGTGAAAGTGGCCGTTGAGCACCGCGAGAATCGGGTCGTGCCGCGAAACGAAGCGCTCCCACAGGCGCTCGGGGTCATGGCGCTGCGGATCGAGACGCGAAAGATCGAGACATTCGATCGATTCGCGGCGGCCGTTGCTGTTGAGGAACTCGTGAATGGAAACGATCGTCGGCAGGCCAGGAAACGCGGCGAGCACCGATTCGGCCCATTCGATCACTTCGCTGTCCGGCGACATCTCCATGCCGAGATGCAGGAAGCGATAGCCGCCGCCGTTAAAAATCTGCGCGCTGTTCGCGCCGCCGCGCAGCGATGCCACATACCACGGCTGACCCTTGAAGAAGGGTGTGCCGGCGCCGAAGTTGCGCGTCCAGTTCACCAGTTCGCCGCAATGCAGGCCGCCGATGCCGCTGTAATCGCCGGGCACGAGCTCGCGCGCGCTGGGCGGATGGTTGGCGTCGGTCCAGAGATGATCGTGGTCGTGATTGCCGGGCACGACCGAGAACGGCAGCGTGCCCGCGATGATCTCGTAGGCGGCCTTCGCCGCGGGAATCTCGACCTCGACCACTTTCTCGGGCGAAGGCGGAATCAGCGAGTCGATGATGGGATTGGCGACGGCCTTGTCGCCGCGCGCAGCGTGCTCGCGGTCGAGCGCGTTGCTCACCGGATGCTGCCACATATCGCCGAGCCCGGTAGCGAAGGCGATTTCGCCGCCGTTCTTCACGGCGTTGCGCGCGATGTAGTGCATCATGTCCCAGAGAATTTCGCGGGAGTTGAACGGGAAACCCGCCTCGCGCTGCTGGGTATGACTCGTGTAGTTTTGTGTGTCGGGGATGACCGCGATGCTGAAGCGATGGCCCGGCGTGGCCTTGGATGACTGCATAGAAACTCCATGAGAGCGGACGTAAAGCGTCGGAGTCGAAGCGTGCCTGTCATGCTTCACGAATCAACTAGAACACTTGTACAGTATCTGGCTATTAAGGCGGCGCTGTGACATCGCACGGCTCACGCAGCTCCGGACGTAGCCTTCATCACCAAGAAAAATGAGGAATATGACGTGAGGTTTACAAGATGTTGATCGGCTACAATCTCGGCTTCGAGCTGCGATCAGGGCGTGCGAAGCGGCCAGATCAACACGAGAGACAGGAAGAAATATGAAACAGTTGTACAGTTTTGGGCTGAATGGCCGGACTGCCCGCGGGAGGTGCCGTTGAGCATCGAAACCTCAGCAGGCCCGAGCGCGGAGCGCCTCAAGCAGGCCGCGTTCGATCTGGCATGCGAGCAGGGGCTCGCCGCCTTGAGTGCCCGCGCGCTTGCGTTGCAGACGGGCGGTAGCGCCTCCGCGATCAACTATCACTTCGGCAGCCGGGACAAGCTGCTGCTGGCGCTCCATGGCGAGGCCGCCGAGCGCTCGGCCAAGGCGCGTGAGGCTGCGCTGGAGTGTGGATATGCCATGGTGCCGGACTGGGCAGACTGGCCTTATGTGTTTGCCGCCGTGCTGCAGGCGCGGCTGGGGCGTGAGCGCGCGGCGAACCTGTTATTGCTCGAACTGGAGCACGAGAGCAATTCGGGCCGCGAGCCCGGCCTGCGTGAAGCCGCGCTCGGCGAAGCGCATATCGAGGCGCGATTCTGGTTCGAATTCGCGAGCCGCTTCGGGGCGAGCGAGGCCGCGGCGCGCGTATGGGCGGACTTCGCACTCGGGCTCACCGGTCTTCTGATTGGCGAAACCGAGGCCGTGGCTTGTGCCGCGTGGATAGCGGCGCCGGCCGTGCGACTCCAGCAGCGCCTCGGCAGGCAGCCGGTCGCGCTCGTCGAGCGCCGCAAGCCCGCCATGGCGGATCGCGAAAGGGCCGCGCTCGACGAGGCGCGCACGGTGACGGGGTCGGCGCGCGCGAGCAGGACCACACAGGCGATTCTCGACGCCGCCATGACGACGATAGCGAAGCAGGGCGCGGACCGCCTCACGCAACGCGAGGTCGCGACGCTGGCCGGCGTGTCGCTTGCTTCGGTCACCTACTTTTTTCGGACCAGGAACGATCTGATCTATGCGGCCTTCGATGCGCTGTGCCAGCGCATGCGCGCGCGGGTCGACGCGCTGGAGCGTCGTGCGGCAGACGAGTTCGTCGAGGCCAACGTGCTGCTGCAGAAAGGGGACGGGCTCGAGTCGCTCGCGGCGCTCAATGCGCTGCTACGCGCGGCGGCACGTGACGCCGCGCTCGCGCCCATTGCCGCCGAGATCCGGCAGCTACGGGGGATCGGCTCGTTCGTCATGCTCGGCAAGCTGGGCCTGCGGACCGACTGGGTCGATGCCTATGTCTGGGGCGTACTGGCGGCCGGCAGCACGCGCACGTGTCTGCTGGCGCATCCTCACGATCCCGTTGCGGCAATCGAGGCGGCGGCGGGGGAGACGCTGCTTGCGGTGTTCGGTGTGCGCGGCTGATGTCCGACTCTCCTTCGTCGGTCGATTTGTATTGATGGATGAGCGTGTTCTTGGAGTCGTTGCCTCGCAATCAGGTTCATTGACTCGCGTCTGTATGGATCACCGCGTAAGGCTGTGGAACAATCTCTTTTCCCACATAAATCACCAATAAAGAACGGAGCTTGTTATGACAGCAGAGCGCGAGACTCGTGCGAAGACCGTACTGCAAAGACTGCGCGATGAGATTGACGGGGATGTATGGCGGTGGCCTCGTCACCCCGGCCGCATCGACAAAGTGCGGCGCGTCATCGCGGGATGCGAGAAGCGTATCCTGGACCCTATCAAAAGCCGGCACGAGAACGTCGCGTGCAGCGGCGATGCGAATACTTGCCACCTGTTTCAGGCGCCGCCGACTTCCGGGATGCGTGATCGACGCCTATGCATGCGTCCCGGCTGTGGGCTTCGCAAGCGTTGAGAACAGGAGAGAGAAACCGCCTTTGAGGTCGGAGAAAGTTCACGACTACCGTTGATTGAACCGGGCTGGTACGAGAGGACGGCGCTTCAGGATGCGGAGCGACATCGAAAGTTCCATGGCCCGGATTCACGACATGATCCGTCGAATCAGAAGCGCTGGAAAATGCCGGCCTGAATGCCCAACTGGTTCTTTCCTGCCAGCGTCATGCCGCCGACATCGACACCCGCCGTGCTGTTCTTCGAATTGAACATATAGCTCGCATTCGAATACAGGTAAGTATTCTTCGACAGGGCGTACATCGCCGAAAAAACAGTATTCGTTGCCTTCACGTCTTTTCCCGGGACGTCGACGTGATAAAGGCTGCCAATTAGCGTGAGTGCGGGCGTGACCTTCACGCGCGCGCCTCCCCAATAAAGATTGGAGTTGATGGAGTTTGCCAGGAACTCCGTCTTCAGAAGCCGATACCCCGCCATGAATACCCATTTGTCGACGTTGACGCTTGCGGCGGCCACGTAGCGCCTCGCGCGGTCTCCCGGGACGGACGTGGCGGGCGTGAGGCCAGCCGCGAGCGTGCCCAGCCCCGAGCCGGTACTGGACAACGGCCCGTGCAGATTGTCGTAGGCGAGGACGCCGCTGAAGACCGGACCTTTGTACTGGGCCGTGAACGCAAGGTCTTTCGCTGTCGACGCGCCGCCGGCGGTGCCGCCAATCGGCGTGCCGATGCTGTCGTACCCCATGCTGTAGAAGCCGGTGAGCCTGAAGTCGCCGAGCGTGCGCGTGTAGCGGATGGACTGGTCTCCACGACTCACGAGCCCGGGGTCCAGCGTCGCCAGCGAATATTGGGCGTACGTGGTGGGATCGTAGCCGTTGAGCACGTCGTAGATGGGGTTGTATACGCGACCGAGCCAGAGTTCGTTGTCGTGCCCGCTCAGGCCGAGCGCAGCTTGCCGGCCGAACAGGCGGTTACCCTGTCCCAGGGTGCCCTTGGTTTCGTCGAAGCCCGATTCCAGCCAGACGGAAGCTTGCCAGCCATTACCGAGATCTTCGCGCGCCCGGATTCCCCAGCGCGATTCCTGGATATTGCCGTCCTGCAGTTGCACCAGCGAATGTGAAGTCTTGTTCGCGTTGGTCAGATATTCGACGCCGGTGTCGACGATGCCATAGAGCGTGACGCCGCTTTGGGCGTGGGCCGATAGCGGAACCATTAGCGCACCCGCCGTGGCTATCAGGGCTTTCGACCATGCAAGTCCGATCTTCTTCATGTTTTGTTATGCTAAATAATAATCTGTTGTTTGGATAACATTGAAATACGGTGTGCTGCTTGCGATCGACGTTCAGCGAACCTCGTTATCGCGGCGGTGCCACGAGAGGGTGGCTTGCGCAGCCGTAGCGAACGCAAGCCACCTCAGCAAGGCAGGGTGACGCCAAAGACTCAGCGCAGACTCAGCGCAGATTCAATACGAATTCAACGTGGACTCAGCGCCGCCGACCACGGCGAAAACGCATCGCTCACGCCTCGGGCGGTCACGCCGTCGAAGCGCTCGATAATGCTCGGGCGGGCGAAGTTGATGGGCAGGACGTTGTGGTCCACGACCTCGCATTCCCCGAGCTGGCGCAGCGCATCCAGCACGTCCGCGGAGAGCCTGCGGTCCGCGCTCAGGCGCTCCGGTCCCGATACGTCGATCCTCGGCCAGTGTCCGGCATCGCCCACGTCCATATCGAAGTCGTGCACGAACAGCAGGAGTTGCGCGATCGCGGCCATGATCCGCCGGCCGCCGGCCGCTCCGCCGACGACAACCGGGCGGCCGTCGCGGGCGATGATGGCAGGACACATGTTCGAAAGCGCCTTCTTGCCACCCGCGATGCTGTTCGATGTGCCCGGCCGCGGGTCGAACCACATCACCCCGTTGTTCATCACGAATCCGGTCGAGGGCAGCACGACGCGACTGCCCATCGACGACAGCAGCGTCGTCGTCAAGGCGACCATCGAACCGTTTGCATCGCAGACGTTGATGTGGGTGGTGCAGCCCTTGGGCGAATGCGGATCGCTGTCCTCGTGCAGGCGCTTGCGGTACGCCGACTTGAGCGCCTGGGCCATGCCGGCGTACCACTGCGGGGAAGGCCGGGTTTCGCTGCCGCGGCTCGATGGCGGCTGCAAGGCGGCGAGCGCGTCCGCGAGCGTCGGGCCGGCGTTGAGGCCCGACGAAAGCTGTATCGTCGATTCCCCCCATGGCACCGACAAGGCGCCGGACGTTTCGACCGCATAGGCTTCCAGTTCGTCGCGCCCGATCAGGCCGCCCATGCCGGCGATATCGTCGACGATGGTTTTCGCCAGGTCGCCGCGATAGAAATCGCGCCATCCCTGCTGGGCGATCTGCTGCAGCGTGTCCGCAAGGCGGCCCAACGGCAGGAACCCGGGCGTGCCCTGGTACGGCGGCACGGGCGGCAGGCCATCGCGCAGAAAGATCCGCGAAGTCTCGGCATAGCGGCGCATGATCGGCGCGGCCTGCGCGAGCATCAGGGTGGTGAACCAGTCCGAGGCGAGGCCGCGTTTCGCGAGGGCAATCGCGGGTTGAATCACTTCCGACAGCGGCATCGTGCCCCATCGTTCGAGCATCGTGCCGTAGCCGGCCACGGCCGTCGGCAGGCAGAACGACAGCGGCCCATGGGAGTTTGCGTCGTCTTGCACCTGCGGCCACGGAAACATGTCCGTGGCCGGCTTGCCGGTCAGCGGAAACAGCTCCGGGCGCAGTTTCTGCGGCGCCACGGGGCCGAAGTGGATCGAGGTCGCGGCCTTCTCGTCATGGCCCTGGTAAAGGGCGAAGCCGATGCCGCCGAGCCCGGAGTTCCAGGGCTCGACGACGGCGAGCGCGAAGGCGACCGCCACGGCCGCATCGACGGCGTTGCCGCCTGCTTCGAGCACCGCCGCGCCGACGGCGGAAGCATCGTACGACTGGGAGACGACCACGCCGCGCGAAGATTCGGCGATGGGCTTTCTGACCGACCAGTTATGCACCGGGTGGTCCAGGGGTTCGTAGGAAACCATATTGTTGGCGTCTGCAATGGTTACGTCGGGTTGCTATTTGAAGCGGCCTCGTTTTCCGTCGCGGTCAAGAAGGCCTCCTCACGGATTTCAGACAGCATGCGTCTTTGCATACCGTACGATATCCGCATGCGTGGCAATCCACGTTTTGCGTTCGCGGGCGTAACGGAGCAACTCCTCGAGAATCCAGATTCGCGAGCGCGCGCTGATCATGTGCGGGTGCATCGTCAACTGGAAGATGCCGCCTTCTTCAATGGCGGCGTCCAGTTCCCGCTTGAAGATGTCGAACACGTCGGCCGGCGCGGTGTAGGGGCGCAGCGACTGGAAGCGGTGCATGTTGAAATACACGGCATCGTCGCGAATCCATTCGACCGGCAGTTCGACCACGTCCGTCGGCTTGCCGTCCAGAAGCAGCTCGTAGCAGTCGTCGTCTGCCATCAGCGAGGAATCGTATTCGAGGCCCATTTCCACCGCGATGCGCAGCGTATGAGGGCTGAAATCCCAGGAGGGGGTGCGCATGCCGACGGGCCGCACGCCGGTAATCGAGGTCAGCGTGTCGGAAGCGCGCAGCAGCAGGTCGCGTTCGGCTTCGTACGGAAGAATCGAGTTGAGCTCGTGAATCCAGCCATGCAGGCCGATTTCGTGGCCGGCATCGGCGAGGCGTTTCTGTTCGTCGGGGTAGGTGAGCGCCGCGACGGCGGGCACATAGAAGCTTGCCTTGGCGTCGAACTTGTCGAGCGTCCGTTCGATGCGCGGCACGCCGACGCGATTGCCGTATTGGCCCCAGCTCATGCGGCCGATGGATTGTCCGCCGTCGCGCAGCTCGCCGGTTTCATGGTCGCTGTCGAAGGAGAGCGCGACCGCGCACGGCGCATTGCCGGGCCAAGAAGCCGGTTTGAGCGAGCGGCCGGCACGCACCTGGTTGAGGAGTCCGCGCCATTTCGGTTCGTCCCATTGCCACGGCTTCAGTTCTTCGTTGTTCGTGTTGTTGCTCATGCTGTCCAACTCCTTGTCTTGCTGATGACTTACTTGCCGCCGTCGACGGCAATGATTTGCCCGGTTACGAAGGACGCCAACGGCGACGCGAGAAACACGGTGACGTTGGCGATATCCTGCGGTGTGCCCAGGCGGCCGAGTGCGATGCTGCGCATCAGGGCGGCCTGCTTCTCTTCGCCCATCGCGTCCCATTGGGCCTCGGTTGCGGCATTCGTGCGAACGAAGCCGGGCGCGAGCGCATTCACGCGCACGCCGTAAGGGCCCAACTCATGAGCGAGCTGGCGGGTGAGGCCCAGCGAGGCGTGTTTGGCCGCGCAGTACGCCTGCACGCCCGTGAGCGATGCCTGCAGCGCCGCGCCGGAGGCAATCGTGACGATGGCGCCGCTTTTCCGCGCTTTCATCACGGGGGCGACGGCGCGAGCCAGCGCGAACGCACTGCCGAGATTGATGTCCATGATGCCGTCCCATTCGGCGTCGGTGACCGACTCGATGGGCTTGTGGGCGTGTCCCATGACCCCGCCGGCGTTGTTCACGAGGACGTCCACCTTGCCGGCCGAATGAGCGACGGATGTGATCCAGTCGGCCGCCGCGCGCCGGTCGAGCAGGTCGACGACCGCGGTCCGCACGCCCTTTTCCTCGAGCGGGCGCAGGGCGGCTTCGCTCACGTCGGTCGCGTAGACCGTTGCACCCAGCTCGGCAAATTGCGTGGCGATGGCGGCCCCGAAGGTGCTGCCGGCGCCGGTGACGGCGACGACCTGCTCCGAAAAATCCAGTTTCATGCGATCAGCTCCAGAAGGTTGGCGTCCGCGAGGGCGCGTCGGCCGTCTTCGATTTCGTGAATCATGTTTTGCAGGGCCGCGAGGGTCGGCGTCGCGATGCCGAGGCGCAGGCCGGCGCGGACCACTTCTCCGACCTGCATGTCGACTTCGGTTTTGCGCTTGCGGATGGCGAGGTCGCGCCATATGCCGGAATGGGTCTTGGCATTGGGCCGGTTGAATTCGACCATCGCGGCGACCGTGGCTTCGACTTCGGCAACCGGCGCGTTGGCACGGAATGCCTCGGGGCGAAAGCCGTTGAAGCCCTTGGGCGCGATGCCTTGCGCGGCGGCCACGCTCATGACTTCGCAGCCGAGCCGCTGCCAGAGCGGCAGCAGCTCGGGACGGGCGAGGCAGTCCGCAATGCCGAGATCGCCCACGGCTTGCGCATGAAGCATCGCTCCGTAGGCGAGCTTGCCCCAGAGGTACGCGTTGATGTCGTCGGTGGCGATGGCCTCGGGCTCGAAATGCCGCATGTCCGCGAGCAGTTGTTCGAGGCGCGCGCTCGGCGAGCCGTCGAGTTCGCCGAGCACGACCGCTGCGCGATTGCCGAAGTGGACTTCGCCAGGGCCGATCCAGTCGGCCCCGAAATTGACGAAGGCGCCGATCACGCGCTCCTTGCCGACGATCTGCGCGATGTAGTTTTCGCACAGGCCGTTTTGCAGCGAGAGCACGTAGCCGTGATCGTCGAGGAACGGCGCGAGACGCCGCGCTGCCTCTTCGGTGTGCTGTGCCTTGACGCACAGGAAAATGCGTCGCCATTTTCCCGTGAGTTCCTCAGGCGTGAAAGCCGGCGCGGTAACGTGCGGATTGCTGACCGGCCCCGTGATGGCGAGGCCTTTGCCGGGCGTGCGGATCGCGTCGACGTGCTCCGCGACGACGTCCACGAACGTCACGTCGTATCCGGCTTGCCGCAGATGAGCGCCGACCGTGCCGCCAATCGCGCCGGCGCCCCAGATCAGGATGTCATGTTCCATGCTTTCTATCAGCCCGTGTGGTCAATCGAGTGATCCATGAGCCGTCTCCTTGAGGCCAAGAATGACCACGCCCGAGACGATCGCCGATGCAATCAGGTAGTACGCCGGAGAGATGGGCGAGCCGGTCTGCTGGATCAGCGTGGTGGCGATGAACGGCGCGAATCCGCCGAAGATCGCGGTCGCGAGGCTGTAGCCGATGGACAGCAGCGTCGTGCGCGACTTCGTCGGGAACATCTCGCACAACGCGGCCGGCCCGGCTCCCGAGAAGGCGGCGATAAAGATGTTGAAGAAGATCTGGATCGCGAGCGCGTTGCCGAGGCTCGGGTGCTTCAGCAGCAGCGAGAACAACGGGTAGGCAAAGATCGTGAAGACGATGCAGCAGGAGAGGAGCAAGGGTTTGCGGCCCCAACGGTCGGACAGCCAGCCGAAAAACGGCGTCGCGGCCACCAGGATGACGAGCGCGATGGCATTCGAGGTGAGCGCCTGCATCTGCGTGAGGCCGACATGCTGCACCATGAAGGTCGGCAGATAAGACAGCATCACGTAGTACGAAACGGTCCAGATGATCGTGAAGCCGAACGCCCGGCTCATCATCGCGAAGGCCGCGCCTTTGGTCGGCTTGGCGACCGTCTCGCCCTTGGCCTGAGACTCTTCGAAAGCGGGCGTTTCGCGCAGCGTGCGGCGCATGTAGACGCCTACGACCACGAGGATCCCGCCGAGCAGGAACGGCACGCGCCAGGCCCATGCGTCCATCTGCTGTGCCGTGAACATCGAGGTGACGACGGTGACGACAAGGCTCGAAACGAGGGTGCCGCTGGCAATCGATGCCTGGCCGAAGCCGCCAAAAATGCCGCGCTTGCCGTCAGGCGCCGATTCCACGATCAGCGAGGTGGAACTGCCCCATTCTCCGCCGGCCGCGAGCCCCTGGGCGATGCGCAGGACCACGAGCAGAGCGGGGGCGATGACGCCGATGTTCTGGTAGGTCGGAAGCAGGCCGATCCCGACCGTGCCGAGCGCCATGCCGAAGATCGTGATCTGCAGCGCGATCTTGCGGCCGAGCGTGTCGGCGATGCGTCCGATGATGACGCCGCCGAGCGGGCGGGCGAGAAAGCCGACGCCGAAGGTCGCGAAACTCGCCAGCAGGGCCACGACCGCGTCGCCCTGGAAGAACTTGTGGCCGAGCGTCGGGGCGAGAAAGGCGTAGACGATCAGGTCGTAGTACTCCAGCACGTTGCCGATCATGGCCGCCGCCAGTTGCTTGCGCGGTTTGACCTCTTCGTGGGCCATCTTCATTTCCTCACTAGCCAGAAGGGTGTTTGAGCTTCTCATGCGATTCGCCTGTCGGTTGTCTTGAATGCACGTCGGTGATGCTTATGCAGCGACGTTCGTATATACGAACGTCGTTCGTATTTGAAAACATATTTTCACGAGCAAAAGTCCGTGCCTACTGGGGTTAACCCGTCACGTGCCGCAACGGCCGGCCTGTCGTGGCGTATCCGCGGCCGCGTATCCGTTGCCGGGGCTGACGCGAACCGACTAGCGTATGATTCCGGGCTATCGTAAAAATGACTGATGAACGGCCCGCGAGACGGGAAGTCACTGCTAATCGAAGAGATCACCATGAGTGAGGTTGTGCGCTCCGCGGCGCGAGTCCTGGACCTTCTGGAATTTTTTGCCGGCCTCGAGGGGGCCGCAAACCTGGCCACGGTCACCGCCACGTTCGGCCTGCCGAAGAGCAGTGCCTTTGGCCTGCTGAAGACGTTGTGCGCGCGCGGCTACCTGGTTCGCGACGACCGGGGCATGTACGAGCTGAACACGTATTTCCGCGAGCATGGCTTCGGCTGGGGCGGCGACCAGATGGCGCGCGTGCTCGCGCTCGTCGAACCGGTCATGTCCGCTTTGGGCGAAGAGCTGGGCGAGACGGTCACCCTCGGCTCCCTCACCAACGACGGGCACATCAAGATCGTCAAACAAACGCTTTCCAGTCAGCCGGTTCGCTATGAAGGGTTTTCGAACAGGCTGCTGCCCGTTCATTGCACGGCGATGGGGCGGGTCATCCTGTCGGTGCTGCCGGAAGACATCGGCCATCGCCTGCTGCGGCAGCACGAGATCGTTGCGGTCACGCCGGTCACGATCACCGACCTGAAGCGCATCGAGCAGATCGTCGCGCAAGCGAGGATCGACGGCTACTGCGTGGTGGCCGACGAGTCCGACCTGGGCGGGACCGGCGTGGCGACGTGCATATCCGGCGGCCCAGGCCGCCCGACGCTTGCCTTGAACGTCGCCTGCATATCGGCCCGCTTCCCGGAGAAACGGGAGCGCGTCATCGCCGCGCTCATGCGCGAGGCGGAAAAGCTGCGCGAACTGACGGGCCGCTAGTTTTACGACGAGGTGAACGCGACGGTGCGCTTTGGCCGCTCGTCGACCGAGAGCGAGAAAACGTCCGGTCGCGAATAGTGGCCGGTCACGTCGAAATCGTAGCGAGCCCGAATGATTTCATCGGTATCGATCTCGGCCACGACCAGTCCCGTCTCGCCGTGCAGCGGGCCGGCGAGCACTTCGCCCAGCGGCCCGACGATCAGGCTTCCGCCGTTGATCAGAGGACGGTCTTTGTCCCAGCCGGGCACCTCGATGCCCAGCGCGGCCGGCGACGGCTGCACCTGGCACGCACTGATGACGAAGACCCGGCCTTCGTGAGCAATGTGCCGCATGGAGCATTGCCAGATGTCGCGTTCGTCGACCGTGGGCGCGCACCATATCTGCACGCCTTTCGCATACATCGCCGTGCGCAGCAACGGCATATGGTTCTCCCAGCAGATCGCCGCGCCGACGACGCCGGTCTTTGTTTCCACCGCCGGCAGCGTCGAGCCGTCGCCTTGTCCCCAGATCAGGCGTTCCGTTCCCGTCGGCATCAGCTTGCGATGTTTGGCCACGAGTCCGTCATCGGGGGTGAAGAACAGCGCGGTGCAATACAGCGTGCTTCCCGAGCGTTCGATGACGCCCATGACGATCGACGCATTGCATCGCGTGGAGAGCTCGGCGAGCGAGTCGGTTTCCGGGCCGGGCACGTCGATCGCGTTCTCGAAATACCTGGCGAAGACTTCACGCCCTTCGGGCAGCCGGTAGCCGAGCCGCGTGCCGAATGTCTCGCCTTTCGGGTAGCCGCCGAGCAAGGCTTCGGGCATGACGACGAGACTCGCGCCGGATGCGCGAATCTGATCCTCGAACGACAGGATATGTTGAAGCGTTGCCGCTTTGCCCTGCGGTGATGCGCCGATCTGCAATGCGGCAACTGTCGATTTAGGCATGGTGTTCTCCAGGGGAACCGTTGATGCGCTCATCATCGCGCAGCCATAGAATGGAGAAAACGCATATCTCAACTTTCCGATATGAGCCATATTGATATCTCGACGGTCGACCTGAATCTTCTGAAAATCTTCGAGGCGCTGTTTGAGGAAGGCGGGGCAAGCCGGGCCGCAATCCGCCTGGACATGACGCAGTCCGCAGTCAGTGCCGCATTGAGGCGGCTTCGGGACGTCTATTCGGACACGCTGTTTGTCCGCACGGGGCGCGGACTTGCGCCGACTTCGAGAGCCCGGGAACTGAAACCCATCATCAGCGAGGCGCTCGACCGATTTCGTCTCAGTCTCACGATCTCGACGCCGGACGCCAGGTCTTTTTATGGCCGCGCCGTATCGATCGGCCTCTCCGACGACATCGAGATCGCCGTGGGACGCAAGATCATGGATGCGGTTGACCGGCGCGCCCCTGGCTTACGGATCATTTTTCGACAGACGTACAGCCAGATCGTCAGCGATTCGCTGGCAAACCAGGAAATGGATCTGGCTATCACGGCGGGCGGACTCGCGTTGCGAGGACTCGGCCATCAGGTGCTGGCCGAGGGGGACTATGCCTGTCTGGCCGACCGTGCCAGTCTCAAGGGCGCGGCAAGCGAATTGACGATCGAGGAATATGTCGCGCGTGGGCATATCCTCGTGTCTGCCGGCGGCGTGGTGGGGATTGTCGACGAAGGGCTGGCCGCACTCGGCCTGAAACGCAAGGTCATCGGATCGACCACGCATTTCGCCGGCTTGCCCTTTTTATTGACGGGGAGCCGCGCCGTGGCGACGATTCCGCGGCACGCGGCCGATGCGATTGCGCGCATGACGGGTTTGCGGTTGCTGGCCTGTCCGCTGGTCCTGCCACACTATGCCATCGAGCTTGGTTGGCGTAACAGTTCGCTGCGCGATGCGGCGGTCGTTACGGTTCAGGCTGCGATTGTGGAGTGCTTTGCCAATTTTGCTTCGCGCTGATAGGAGGATCGATCGAATGGCTCTCAACGATCTTCGCCTGATTCTGCCGGATACGATCGGCCCACGCCGCTCGTTCCCGGGCGCGCAACACGCGGCTGAATGACAGCGGTCATTTGCCTCGTGCCCTGACGAGGCGATCACCGCCCGTTGTCGCGTTTAAGCGCGGATGGTCCCTTTCACCTAGCCGAACGCCGGCTCCGAGAACCGCTCGATCCAGGCCGCCAGGCGGTCGGCCGTAAAACTGGCCGCCCGCGTGCCGGCGCGGCAGACGATGGCGTCGCCGTCGCGCACGAACTGCAGGGCGCCGCCGGCTTCTTCCAGCCAGAGCAGGCAGGCCAGCCAGGCCGCGTGTTCGCTCGATACGGTTTGACCGACCGGGCGGGTGAGGAACTCGCTCAGCGTGGCCGGCGAAGTCCAGATCAGCGCATCGCCGTCGCCGCGCACCGCGGCGCCGAGAACTTCGGTCACGACCCGCACCGCATCGGCCGCGCCGCGCCCCGCATTCTGCGTGCGCAGCTCCGCGAGGCGCGTGCCGACCGCGTGGCCGAAGCGCCCGCTGCATTCGCTCTCGGCACGCACGAGGTCGGCGTAGTCCATGCGCTGCCAGTCCGGCTCCACCTTGCGCGTACCCGCCAGGTCGGTGCCGGCCAGGTAGGTTTCCACCGGCTGGAAGCGGTCCGGGCCGATCAGGCTCGCGCACAGCGTGTGCACGATGCCGACGCGGGTGGCCACGGTCTGCGTCTGCAGCACGCCGAGCTTCTCGCGCACGAGCTGGTCGCGTTCCTTGCGCAGTCCCGCCAGTTCCAGCGCCTGCTTCATCTCCATGCGCAGCGCCGAGATGTCCCACGGCTTCTTGATATAGCGATGTATCTGGCCCTGGTTGACGGCCTCGACGGTCTGGTCCAGTTCCGAATAGGCCGTCGTCAGAATCCGCACGATGTGGGGATAGCGCTCGCGCGCATAGCGCAGCAGTTCGTTGCCGTATTCGCCCGGCATGCGCTGGTCGGACACCAGCACGGCCAGGCTGGCGGCGTGGGCGTCCAGCATCGCCTTGCCGTCTTCCACGGAGGCGCCCGTCACCACCGGCGCGATCGCGCCGATGGCGCGCTCGAAGTATTTGACCGCGGTGGCTTCGTCGTCAACGAACAGAATCGCCGGGGGCGGTGTCTGGTCGGCAATCGTATTGCTCATTGGTCACTCCTGTGCATTCGAATCTTCAAATTGGGGCAATCCAGCGCCACGCTCGTGCCGGCGCCGGACGCGGATGCGATCCCGATACGGCCGCCCGGGAACGGCATGACGCGCTTGCGGAAAATCATCTTGAAGCCGCTCACGCCGGCGCGAGCGATAACTGCTTCGAGCAACGCGCGCGGCATCACTTCGGGCGCGATATCGGGACTGCCGTCGCCGCGGCCAGCACCTCGCGGACCGCGCTCACGCCTAGCGGCTTCTCCAGGATTCGAAACACCTCGCCGGAATTGACCACTTCCAGCAGCGCGCCGTAGTCCGCGTAGGCGGTCACGAGGATTCGCACGATATGCGGATACTCCTGGGCGACCTGCCGCAGCAGCTCGTCGCCGTTCGGGCCCGGCATGCGGAAGTCGGTCACGAGGACCGCCACCCGCGCACCTTCGCGGCGCAGGATCGACATGGCCTCGTCCGCGCCGTCGGCGAGCAGCACCTCGTAGTCGCCGCCGGCCGAACGCGCGAAGTACTTGCGGGCCAACTCCTCGTCGTCGACATAGACGACGGTCTGCCGGGCTTGTTGTGTCTCGCTCATCTCGGCATCACTCGACGCGTGGCAGGTCGAAGTTGAACGCGGTCCATTCGCCCAACTGGCTTTCTGCGAACAGGGTGCCGCCGTGCCGCTCCACCACCGCATAGCTGATGGACAGGCCAAGGCCGAGGCCCTGGCCGACTTCGCGGGTCGTGAAGAAGGGTTCGAACACGCGCGCCAGATTTTCCGCGGCAATTCCCGGGCCGTTGTCGCGCACATTCACGTGCAGCCGCTCGTCGCGCCATTGCGCCATGACATGAAGCTGCGGTGCCGCGGTGCCGGCCTTGTGCATGGCCAGCGCGGCATTCGAGAACAGGTTGATGAGCACGCCGATGATGGCGGCTTCGTCGCCGAGCACCAGGGTGTCGCCAGGCAGCTCGCGCGTGAGCGTCACGCCGCGCAGCTCATGGGCGCTCAGCCGGATCGACGCGTCGAGCGCCTTCTCGAACAGGAACGGCACGCCCTCCGCGGTCGCGCCGGGCTTGCGATAGGCAAAAGTCTTCAGGTCCGACACGATGTGCTGGATGCGGTGCATGCCTTGCCGCGCGTCCGTCAGGCATTCCTGCAGCGACGGGCTTTCCTTGACCTGCGATTCTTCCATGGCCACTTCGATCGCCATCAGGCAGAAGTTGACCGGGTTGTTGACCTCGTGCAGCAGCCCCGCGGACAACGTACCGATGGCCGCCATCTTCTCCTGCTGCAGCAACTGGCCCTTGATCTGCGACAGGCTTTCATTGGTGCGGGCCAGCTCGTCGTTCTTGTGCGCCACTTCGTCCTTGAGCCGGAAAAGCTGGAAACGGCCCTTCTCGTTGAAGTAGGTGTAAATGGAGCTGGCCACCGCGCAGAAGAAGATCAGGATGAGCTGGAACTGGAATTTGCTCGGGTCCAGGATGCCACCCGGATGGGCCTGGCAGGCGATGTAGTAGAGCAGGACCGTGGCGAGGCCGAATGCCAGCGTCTGCCAGTAGCCGGCGGGAAACAGGATGCCGACCGCGAAGATCGTCAGCATGAGCCCGGCATAGAACAGCGACGCCTCGCCCTGGGTGGCGTAAATCATCCACGAGATCATGACCTGCGGCAGCAGCAGCCAGAAGAAGGTGATGACCTGCACGTGGCGTTTGCCCGCTTTCGTGTAAAGCGAGAGCAAGGCCAGGCCGATGGCCGCGCTGGTCAGCACCCGGACGATGGCAAAGCGCTTCTGCTCGGCCGGATACACGACATAGTCCATCGCCACGCCCATCAGCACCAGCACGATCACGGTCAGGCCGCCGGCCTTGCTGCACAGCAACCGGTAGTCGCGCAGCTCTTCACGATAGTTCGATTGCAACCCAACCAGGGATGTCGTCATCTCAGGCTACTTGTTGCGGGCCGATCACCGCCTCGGCGAACACGTTAACGCCGGTCGGGTCCGTGTACAGACGCGGCTCGCCGCAGTTCTCCGGCATGATGTCGGCCATCTGCGCCTCGTTGCGATAGATCAGGTACCACTCCAGCACGTGTTCCATGCTGAAGCGCTCCGGGTTGTCGGCGTGGACGTTGGTGACCAGCAGGCGGCCGCCGCGGCGGATACGGCTGGCGAAATACTGGTTCAGCCGCGCACAGACCTTGTCCGACAGGTAGTCGAACAGGCCCGCGCAATAGACCGCGTCGAACTCGCGGACGTCCGCCGCATCCGCATCCATGCGGCGCTTGAGCAGGTGATGGACCGAATCGTGCGTGTAGCTGATGCTCATGCGCGCGGCCTGTTTCTGCGCGATGGACCCGAGGCGCTCGCGCGTCCAGTCCAAAGTCTCCTGGCTGAAGTCGAGCAGCTCGAACGACAGCCACTCCGGTTCGTCGTATTCATGCATGAAGCGCTGGATTTCCTGAGCGGGGCCGCAACCCACGTTCAGCACCCGGAACGGCCGCTGTGCAGCGCGCGCTTCGTTGGCCAGCCGGGTCAGGTAGTCCACCAGCAGATCGATGCGATTGCGGTGCGCGCGTGCCACGGCCGTCTGCAGGAAGGCCGCGTTGACGATCTGGAAGTACGTGCTCGGGCCCTGGCGGGGATCGTCGAGCATCTGGTTGACCATCTGGTAGTCGCCGGCATAGCCGAGCGGCTTCGTGAAGGTGCGGAAGACGAAGGGCGAGCGCAGCAGCAGCGGATGGAGCGCGGCCTGGGCAAAGGCACGGTGCGCCGGCGCCAGTTCTTCGTCGACGAGGCGCGCTTCGCCTTCGAATTCGTCGAAGTAGAGCTTGGTCTTTTCCATCAGCGGCGATGCCAGTTCGAGGAAAAAGTCCTCGCGCAGGCTTTTGCCTTCCTTCGGCATGGTGTCGCCCAGGTCCGCCTGCTCGACCCAGCGCGACATGTCCGAGAGAAACGCCCGGATCTGGTTGACCGCGATCTGGTAGTCACGGCGGATCTGGAAACGCTCGGTCCAGTCCTGCACGAAGCGGCTGGCTTCTTCCCCCACCGCGCGCGCTTCGAGCGTGCCGCCGCTCAGTTCCCGCCACTCGGCGATCAGCGTGACGGAGACAATGGCCGTCAGGCCCGTATTGACCATGCTGATGACGACGGCCTTGCCCGAATAGACGTGTTCCACGCCCATCTTGACCGACAGGTCGCTCAGCACCTCGCTGACCTGGACGATCGAGTAGGGGTTATAGACTTCCATCACCAGGGACTTGCGCTGGAGATTGATGATCGTGCCCCGTACCTGCTCGCCTTGCGAGTTGAGGAAGCTCACTACCGGATCGATTTGCGTTTTGTAATACACAATATTGCGGCCAGGTAAGTACTACGAGAAGCTGGTTTGAAATTTGGTGCGCCATACCCCAGAGCAGCCAGGCTGGCAGGTCGGCCAGCTTGGCACCGATGGTTTCCCTCGTTCAGACGCCGAAGCGTCGCCATCGGTATTTCAGTTGCCGCCACGGCAACCGGTTTTTTCTGGGTGGGCACCACTTCTTCCCGAACTGCATCGGCGAGACAGGTTATGCCTCTGTCCTGCACGCGTCGCCTCGCGACAGCACATGCGCTAACGGCACCACGGTTTTAACGGGACTCGTTAGCCAAGGGGCTGAAGGCCGGTTTCGGAACGGATTGCGGAACGAAATGGGCCTGTGCGATTGCAGCATTCTACTGATAAAAAAGAATGCTGTCGTCCAGCGAGGATTTCGTCGGCGAGGCTTTCCGGCGGCACTCGACAGGCGGCGTATGGAAAACGAAGGCAAGCTGCGGAGCCGCTTGCCAGGGCGCTATATTCGGATGATTAAGGGGCGTGAGTGCGAGAGTCGCGCATTGCGAATTGTGCATGGCGCATAGCTCTCCGGATATTGCGGCGGGGCAACACTATCTTCGTTTCAATAGTGTGTTTTTCTTGGGGTGAATCTCGGCGAGAAGCTGGAGTTGTTTTGCTATAGGCCGCGCATGAATCTGTGGTCGTGTTTCTCGTATATCTCGTACTCGGTGCCATTCGCTACCTCTGTAATTGGTGCGTGCATGCGAGGCAAAGACGACGCGGTTTGCGGACCTCGTGTCGACAGCATGACAGGCTGTCAAGCCACCTATCGAACACCCCCCAAAATGCACTCGACCTCGCTCGCGACTTTCAGAAGCGCGCCATCGTCGCCTGGCCTTGCCACGATCTGCATGGCAACGGGCAGCGAATCCGTGGGCGATGCAAGCGGAATGGAGATCGCGGGAAAGCCCGACACGTTGAACGGCGCCGTGTAATTCATGAGCGCTTGCCGCACGGTCCCCGACCAGGCGCCTATGGACAGGGTCTGCATGCCCGTCAACGGTGCCACGCACGGACAGGTCGGCAGGAGCAGATAATCGACTGTCGCGAGAGCCGCGTGTAGCCGTTGAATGAATGCATGCCTCGTCTGCTGCGCGTCCGCGTAGCCGCGAATCGTCCTGTCCTGCGCCATCGCGAGCCGCTCCTGGGTCTCCGCGCCATAGCCGGCAGCAATGCGGGACAACGGGTTTCGTCGCAGGTGTTCGATACTGCCTTCGGTCAGCACGATGGTGGCGAACGAATCGTACACGCCGTCGAAGAGTGTCTTCGTCTCGACGTGCTCCATCGCGAATACGCCGCTGAGTTTGCCCACCGCATGCTCGAATGCCGTGGCGACTTCCGCGCTGAGCGGCACCGGCGGAATGGAATGGATGACGCCGAGCCGCGCGGAGAGCCATGCATCGCTTTCGCAGATGTCGATGTCGCTGGCGCCGGCCAGGATCAGAATGTCGTCGACATTGCGGCCAAGGAAGCCCGGATGATCGACGCTCGGAGCAAGCGGAAAAATGCCGCGCGTCGACAGCTTGCCCAAAGTCGGTTTGAAGCCTGCGACTCCGCAGAGTGCCGCGGGTATCCGGACCGAGCCGCCCGTGTCGGTGCCCAGTCCTGCCGCCACGGCGCCGGCCGCGATCGCCGCTGCCGCGCCGCCGCTCGATCCGCCGGGTATGCGATGCGTGTCCAGCGGATTCAGGGTATCGCCGAATGCCGTGCTCGATGTCGTGACGCCCCAGGCAAACTCGTGGGTGGTCGTTTTGCCGATGACGATCGCGCCTTTTTCCACGAGTGTCCTGACGATATCGGCGTCGGCGTCGGGAATATGGCCCAGATAAGCCGGCGAACCATAACGTGTTTCGATACCGCGAGTGTCGATCAGATCCTTGACCGCGATCGGCACGCCTTCGAGCGGCCTCGGCTGGCCCGCGGCATAGCGTCGATCGCTCTCGGAAGCCGCGCGCAAGGCGTGATCCCAATCGATCACCGAGAACGCATTGAACTGCTTCCTGCTGTACTCCGCACGTTCGAGCGCCGACTCCGTCAGCTCGCGGGAGGTCGCGCGTGCACTGCGTAGCGCGGTGAGCGCGTCACGCAAACCCGGCGCGCGGGTCGTCTCGTCGGAGACCATCGCATTGTGACTCGTTACCATAGATGCTCCAGAAACGTTTCGAGTGCGGCCCGGCTGTGATCGTTCAGGTCGCCGACTTCGGTCGGATAGTTCTTCTGGAGCAGTTCGGCAACCTTGACGAGATGAGCTTGATCGAAACCGAGGTCTCTCAGCCTCGATGGCAAACCGAGCCGTTCGACGCATGCCGATATCCTGTCGGCCAGCAGAAACGCGGCTTCTTTGTGCGGGGCACCGGCGCAAAAGATCCGCAGTTTGTCGCCGTAGCGGTCCGTGCTGGCGCGCAATACCGGCGCCAGCGTGATGCACGAAGTCGCGCTATGCGGCAGGCCGAACGTACCCCCGAGGATGTGCCCGATGCGGTGGCTCAGACCATAGAGGACCGATGCGGGGAAGAAATAACATTGCCACGCAGCGAGCTGGAGTTGCAGCAGATCGTCGAGCGTAATGAGGCCCTGCTCCAGGGCGTCGCGGGTCTCGAGCCCGTGCGGCCACTTTTCGAGCACCGAGAAAAATCGCTCGACGCCCGCTGACGCCAGCACCGCATGCGGATGCGCCACATCGACTTCCCGCATGCCTTCCACGGCATGGTCGATTCCCTTGATCGCCGAAGTCAGCAGGAGCTCGCGAGGCGTATTCAATAGCAGCCTCGGATCGAGCGCCACGACTTTGGGCACCGTATCGCGGACCGCGTAGCTTCGCTTGAACGGCTCCGCACCATGAGTTTCCGTGACGCCGAAATAGTGCGAAAACTCTGCTCCCGACAGGGTGGTGGGAAAAGCGGCAATCGGCAGAAAGCGCCCCGTGCGCTCGTGGTGAAAGTGCGAGGCGGCCTTGGCCGCGTCGAGAACGGAGCCGCCGCCGAGCGCGACGATCGAATCGGCGCCGAGCCGCACGGCTTCGTCGAGGCCATGTCGAACGGCCGTGTCCGGGGCGTGGGCCGGCAGTTGGCTGAAGATGCCCACGGCTTGTTCGAGATGGGCGGACAGATGCTGTTCGTAGAATGGCCGCAGACGCTCGACCGTAAAAACCAGTGGCCGTCCAATGCCGTGCTGTCCGAGTGCCGCCGCCGATTCCGCGAGGATGTCACGTCCCCAGTAGATCGCGCCGTGGGGAAGCCAGTTGAGACGTTGCATCGATTCTGCTCCAGGGAGAACGTTGTCTGTCATGTTCCGATGGAGACCAGGATAGGGGATCGCGCCGTGTTCTGGAATACGCGCTGCGTGAACGCAGCGTCCAGAAAAATCGAACGTGGCGTGAACGGCGCACGTCGCGCCGCTGTCATGCGGAAAGCGCGCGGCGGTGTGGGCTCAGGAAGTCGATGCCTGGCCGAAAGCCATCACTCTGGGCAGTTCCGCCGCGAGGAAATCGACGAGTGATCGTACGGCCGGAAGCAGTCCCTTGCGGTAAGGGATCAGCGCGGAAATATGCGCTTCGGCGGCGATCCATCCGGGCAATAGCTGACGGAGCGTGCCGGCTTGCAGCTCGGCGCGGCAGATATAGCCGGGCAGCGCCGCGATGCCGAGATTGGTGCTCGCGGCCTCTTTGAGCGAAATCAGGTTGTTGCTCTGGTAGCGCGGCGCGATCGGGACCGTGACGAGTTCGCCGCTCGGCCCCTGGAGTTGCCATTGCGACGGACCTTTGCGGGCGATCGAGAGCGTCGTGTGCGCTTCGAGCTGTTCGGGACGTTCGAGTGGCGGGTTCTGTTCGAGGTATTCGGGGCTGGCAAACAGATACCATGGCGCGCTCGTCAGCGGCCGTTGAATCAGATTGGAATCCTGAAGCCTCGTAGCGTGTCCGCGAATCGCAAGATCGTAGCCTTCGCCCACGATGTCGACCAGGCGATCCGTCGCGTTTTCGTGGATGGACACTTTCGGATGCGCGCGCAGGAAGGCCGGCAGCACATCGCGCAGGATGTATTGCGCAATTTCGATCGGGGCGGTAATGCGGATGACCCCGCTAGGCTCGGCGAGCCGCTGGCGCATGGCTTCTTCGGCGACTTCCGCGCTACGCAGCAGCGCAACCGCATATTGATAGAACTCCGCGCCGACCTCGGTCATGGAAAACTGCCTTGACGTACGGTTGATCAGGCGAACGCCCAGGAAAGCTTCGAGTTCCTTGATGCGGTGGCTCAGCGTGGACTTCTGGACCCCGAGCATGTCGCCGGCGGAGGTGAATCCGCCACGGTCGGCAACCTGTACAAAGAAGTAGACGTCCTTCAGGTCAAGCATTGTTTTCGCCTTGTCGATGGTTTGCGGCCGCGCTTGCGGCTCCACACGGAGCCGGGTGGGGCACAGTGTACTGCGTGCGGCGCGAGAGGGCGGGTCTCGCGGGCAGTGCGCGGCGCGCTATTTCATGATCGTTCGCCATCGTCGAACTTATCGTTCAACCGGCGATGTTTTCTCAATCGAAACGTACCGACTAAGCTTTCGGTGACCAATCAGGATCAGTCACGATCTTCGCGATTGGATGTGAGAAACCATTTCAGGCAGGAGGCAATCATGGTAGCGATCAAAGGATTTCATCACCTGACGGCGGGAGTGGGCGGCGCGCAGGAGGACGTCAGTTTCTATGTGAAGCTTCTCGGGCAGAAGCTTGTCAAGAAGACGGTATTGTTCGACGGGAAAGATCCGATCTATCACCTGTACTACGGCAATCCGGATGGCGAGCCGGGAACCCTGGTGACCTCGTTTCCGTTCAGGCAGAAGGGCGTCAAGGCACGGGCCGGATCGGGACAGGTGCGGGTCATCAACTATTCGGTGCCGCGCGATTCGCTCGGGTTCTGGCGGGCACGATTCAGTGCCATGGGGGTGGCGCACGACGATGCGGTGACCGAGCGCTTCGGCGAAAAACGTCAACGGTTCCAGCATCCGTGCGGCATCGAGTTCGATCTCGTGGAGACGGACGCCGATACGAGGCAGCCTTGCACGACCGACGATATTCCGGAAGACGTTGCCGTGCGCGGCGTGCATAGCGTTACGCTCTCGCTGCGCGAGGTATCGGAGTCGATCCCGTTCATGAGCGAGGTTCTCGATTTTCGCTATGTCGGAGAGTCCGGGCCTTACCATCGCTTCGAGACGCATACGGGCGGGCCCGGGATGGTCGTCGAATTTCTTCACGAGCCGGATCGTCACCAGGGTTCGACGATCTATGGCGAAGGCACGGTTCATCACGTCGCGTTTGCGGTGGACAGCAAGCACGATCAGGATGCACTCAAGACGAAGCTGATGGGGCTCGGCTATATCGACACATCGGAATCGGTCGACCGGAACTACTTTCGTTCGATGTACTTCAAGATGCCCGGCGGCGTTATTTTCGAAGCGGCGACAACCGATATCGGCTTTGCCATCGACGAAGAACCCGGACATTTCGGCGAGGAGTTCCAGTTGCCGCCCTGGCTCAGGGAGCGCAAAGATGAACTGCTCGGGCGGCTGGAGCCGATTGCCGTGTGATGTTGTGGTCGGCGCGCGCGGGTAACGATGTGGGCGGGTCGGAACGGAAGGCGTGTTCGCGAGGCAGTGTGCAGGCGATTTGTCAGCGCCATGGGCATGAGGTGCGGACGATCTCCTGTTCCCAGCCGACGCTCGTCCGCCACCCGCGAATACCCGACAGAAAAGCGCCGCCGGCGGTTTGTGGCCAATCTCCTCAAACCGCGCATTGGTAGAACGAACCGTACGAGGACATGTAATATGGCAAGCAGCTTTTCGCGAATTGCCGGGAAGTTGTAGCGGCCCACCTATTTCCAACCAATCCGTGGCAACTCAGACGGCAATCGACATACTGGAAGTCGAACTCATGACACTTGAGGAGCCGAGCCCATGGGAAGCATCAATGCAGTGCTGGCGGCTGCCGTCGTTTTCGTCGGCAGCCATTTCCTATTGTCCCATCCGTTGCGCAGCCGCCTGGTCGGCGCAATTGGCGAAGCGGGCTTCCAGGGCGTCTATTCGCTGATTGCACTCCTGACGTTCGGCTGGCTGATTCTCGCTTATCGAAAGGCACCGCTGACGGCGCCACTCTGGCCAGCAGGCAACACGCTCTGGGCGATCGTGACCGTGGTCATGCTGATCGCTTCGATTCTTCTGATGGGCTCCCTGATCCGAAACCCGGCGCTGCCCACGGGTGGCCGGCCCGGCTCGTTCCCGGAAGCGGCACTCGGCGTTTACGCGGTGACGCGTCACCCGATGATGTGGTCGTTCGCGCTGTGGGGGCTGTGCCACATCGCGGTGTTCCCCGTGACCAAAAGCATCATCGTCGCGGCGGCCATCGTCGTTCTCGCGCTTGTCGGCGCCGCACTGCAAGACCGCAAGAAGGAGCGCTTGCAGCCCAATCAGTGGCCCGCCTGGGAGTCCAGAACGAGCTATCTGCCGTTCGCGGCTATCGTCGCCGGCCGCGCGCGGTTCGGTGGATTCGGGTTGCACGCTCTGCTGGGCGGCCTCGTCGTCTGGCTCGTGGCGACCTGGGCGCATATCCCGCTCGCCGGTATGGCGGCGGGCATCTGGCGCTGGCTGTAGCGGAATCAACTCCGCTCGCCCCACAGGTCGTCAACGGCGCGGATCGCCAGCAGGTAACCGTTGGCGCCCGCCCCGCAGATCACGGCCGTGGCCGCCACCGAGATCGTCGAGTGGCGGTATTCCTCGGAGCGGCGGTGGATATTGGTGATATGCACTTCCACCACCGGCCGGCGAATCAGCTTGACCGCGTCGAGCACGGGAATTCGCCCGAACGAAAAGCCGGCCGGATTGATGATGAGCGCGGCATCCTGCAGGAACGCTTCCTGGGTCCAGTCGATCAGCGTGCTTTCGCTGTTGGTCTGACGGAATACGCAGTCGAACCCGAGCGTGTCGGCCAGCGCGGCGCAGTTCCGTTCGATGTCCTTCAGCGTGGTGCTGCCGTAAAGCTGAGGCTCCCTCATGCCGAGCATGTTGAGGTTGGAGCCGTTCAGGATGTAGAGCTTGCGAGTCATGGTTTCAATGTGTAGTGGAGCGTTCGAGGGCCGTGTCGCGGGTTTCGCGCGATACCGCGATCATGAGGAAGGAGAGCAGGTTCAGCGAGCCGCAGACCGCGACGATGGCCCACGGCGAACCGTGAAACGCATTGAGCAGCGCCACGGCAACGATCGGCATCGGCCCGCCGGTGAGCAGGTTGGCTCCCGAGTACGATAGCGCGGAACCGGTGTAGCGTGCCTCGGTGGGAAAGGACTCGGCGAACCATACTGGCTGGATGCCGCTCTGGAATTGCGTGAAGCCGAGGAAGGCGCCCATCACGGCCATCGTCATGCCGATCGAGCCGTGGCTGAGGATCGGAAAGTAGATCAGGCAGCAGACCAGTGTGCAGAACGAACCGATCAGCAGCGCGCGTTTGCGTCCGATCCGGTCGCTCAGATAGCCGCCCGCCAGTGCGCCCACGATCGCGCAGACGTTGGCGACCATCAGAAGCATGAAGCCCGTCTGTTTCGGCACGCCGAGGTTCTTCGTCAGATAGCTCAGCGAGAAGACCACGATCAGATAGAACAGCGCTGCCGGACCGCAGAAGAACAAGGTCAGGCGCAGCGCGGTACGCCAGTGGAAGCGGCAGACGAGGCCGAGCGGATTGGCGGCGCGTGCCTGCCCGCCGTTCTTTCTGAGCGCTTCGAAGGCCGGCGTTTCGCTGACCTTCATACGGATATAGATGCCGAGCAGCAGAAGCACGAAGCTCGCGAGGAACGGGACTCTCCATCCCCAGGATTCGAAGTCTTCGGTCGACAGCAGGCTTGCCAGCATGAACAGCGCGAGATTGGCGAGGATCTGGCTAAGCGGCGAGCAGATGCCAAGCAGACCTGAATACAGCCCGCGCCGTGTCGGAGACGCATGCTCGACCGCCATCAGTTGCGCACCCGTCGATTCCCCGCCGAGCGCGAAACCCTGGATGATGCGCAGCGTGACGAGCAGCGTCGGCGCGAGGATGCCGACCTGCTGGTAAGTGGGCAGCAGCCCCATCAGGAACGACGACGCGCCCATCACCGAGACCGTGACCAGCATCAGGTTGCGGCGGCCCCAGCGGTCGCCGAGCATGCCGCAGATCACCGCGCCGAGCGGGCGGGCGGCGAGCCCGGCCCAGAAGCTCGCCAGCGACGCGAGCAGCGAGGCGGTCGGGTCGAGCGACGGGAAAAACAGCCGCGGAAAAAGCGTGGCCGCGACAGCGCCGTACAACGCGAAGTCGAACCATTCCAGCGCGGTGCCGACGGTGGCCCCCGCCACGGCGCGACGCGCCATCAAGTGAGAGTGCGCGGATCGTTCACGCGCGGCGATGTCTGGGTCAGCGAGAACTGACATGGTGTCTCCCCAATGTTCGATATGGTCGGGCGTTCGTATGTGGCGACGAACTGGTGCTATTGTTTGCGCTGCAAAGGCGGGGCGTTCCGCACCGGAATTACATTTCACATCATGAAGAGTGCGCGAGATGTCGCTTAAAAACGGCCTGAGAATTCTCGATTTCCTCGCTTCGCAAGGCGAAGGCGCGGGTCTGCTGGCCATTGCCGATGCACTGGCCTTGCCGCGCAGCACGTGCCACCGCGTGCTCGCGGAGCTCGTCGACGGCGGGTATGTCAGGCAACTGGTCGATCACAGCCGCTACATCCTGACGATGCGCATGACCTCGAATGGCCTCGAATTCCTGAGCCTTACCGGTATCGCGGATATCGCCCAGCCGATCATCGAGCGCGTCGCCGCGCAGACCGGCGAGCTCGCGCGGCTCTCGCTGGTGGACGGCGAGGCGATCATCTGGGTCGGGAAAGCGGACGGACAGCGCACGGGTTTTCGCTACGATCCCGACATGGGCCAGGCCGCGCGGCTTTCGTGCACGTCGACCGGACATGCATGGCTCATGACGATGACCGACGAACAGGCGGTCGCGCTGGTCCTCAAGCAGGGCTTCGGACAACCGAACGAGTTCGGCCCCCATGCGCCGACGACGCTAAAAGCGCTGCTCGGCTTCCTGCACGCCGCGCGCGTGCGTGGCTATGCGATGATCGACGAGGTGTTTGCGCCGCGCATGTCGGCGGTGGCGACGCCGGTGGTGAGCGGCTCGCGCTGCGTCGGCGTCATCAGCCTGGCTGGGCCGAGAGTGCGGCTGACGGCCGAGAAGATTCACGAGTACTCGGTGCTGCTGCGCGAGGCGGCCACTGAACTGGCGCAACTGAGCAATATGGCCGGATTCCCCACGCGGCCGCCGCTCGGCAAGGGATGAACGGCAACGGGAGCGTGTCGTGCGTGGCGCGATCGGGCACACCGTTTCCGCCGATACTTCGCAGTTCGTGAGAATGGATTTTCACAGCTACGAGATGGGTGCTGGGCGACATTTTTTTCCTGTGTTAATCTGCGTTCCCTGAACATTCAATCGACCGGTTTTCACGACCCAAGATGGCTTGCGAAGCGTGTCAGCGAATGCTAGCGAGTGAAATGGCCCAGCCTCACCACGGACTGCGTGCATTGAACAGTCCGAGGAAACTGCGTCCATTACAGCGCCGCCCCGTACTGGTCCAACGGTACAGTTGCCGCCTATGCGGCATCAACTGGATGTGCGAGCATGATCCGGGTAATCCCGAGGTGCCCGACTGGACCTGCCTGTATTCCAACACCAGCATCCTTGACCCGTCGATGGACCTGGAGCCTGATCGGCCGATGCCCGGCTCTCATCAGGACCCCGGGAAGGGCCAGGCTGCCGTCGAGCATGCGGAGCAACTGGTGCACCGATTCAATTAGCGGCGACCGGCACATAGCTCGCTTCGCGTCATGACGGTGTGGCGGAAATAGCCTGGACGACTTCCTTGACAAGCGTGTTGGCTTCGTCGATATCGAAGTGCGGAGTCTGGGCGTTGCCCGAACTGCACAATGATCCATTGCTTCGGCGGTATCACGATGATCGATGAGTGGTGCGATCCAGTCTCATCCTGGACGTGCCGCGGCTGTGTCCTCGAAAATCTTTGCGGGCTGTTGCCCGCTCACGAAACGCTCACGAAAGTTTCGGAGCCGATGTCGTTGAGCCGTGGTGTCCGTCGCGATGCTCGCGGCATAGTCGGGACGTACGAAGCTGCGGCCCGCGACCGATAGCGCGATTGCGGCAGCGAGCCGTCGTTATCTTTCGCGGCGCATTCATCATGTATGAGAGCGGCCGGGTGGCGTGCCACCCGACCGCTCTTACATAGCGACTTCTTCAGGCTGCTTCAGACTGCTTCGCGCTTAGAACCACTGGCCGTTGAGCGCGCCCGGCGCGAGCGAGACGCCACGCAGCACTTCGCCGAAGTTTGCCTTACGCAGCGTGACGAAGCTCTCGTGCGCCGCGCCGCTCACCGTCGTATTGCCCAGCACGTCGCGAATCGCGACGAGATGGTTCGGGTCCGCGCCCTGATCGCCGCTGCCGCTCACGGTCGAGGTAATGGCCCAGAGGGTGACCGTGCCGTCGCCATCGATATGGCCCGTGAGATTGCGCAGGCCATCGGTGGCCGGAGCCCAAGGCAGGCCGGTCGCGCTGTTCGAGCCGCTCGGGTAGCCCGGCACCGTGTCGGCCGTGCCGAGACCGAGGCCGTTTTGCAGCGTGTAGGCGAGCTTCCACGACTTCGTGCCGGCGTTATACACCCACTTTTGCAGGCCCGCGGTGGTCTGAGCCGCAGCGTGCGTGTAGAGATCGGTGCCGCCCGCGTAACCGTCGCCTTCGTCGGAGACATAGAGCGTGTTGGCATTGGCGAACCAGATGCCGAACGGGTAGGCCGTCGTGGTCGCCGTTTTGTTAGGAGTCTTGGGGAAACCCGCTAGCACGCACACATTGTCTGGCAGGCCGCTCGCCTGGACCGTCGCCGGATTGTAGGCGAGCGGCTGCGTCGGCAGCTTCGCGCCCGGTGCGGGCACGCCCACGCCCGAGGGGCAGGCGTTGCCCGTCGTATCGACGAAGTAGACCGTATTCACGCCGTTGCCGCCGCTGCCCTTGGTGAAGTACACGACGTTGTTGAACACGGTCAGGCCGCGGAAGTTGTCGTCCTTGCCGACCTTGTCGGCCGGGGCGCCCAGCTGCGTGACGGAAAAGCTGCCGAGCGGCGTGGGCGTGCCCGGCGTTTGCTGTGCCTCGTGCTGATGCGTCGCCTCGATGAACTGCGAGCCCGCGCCAAGGATCACGTTCACGGGCTGCGGGTTTGCACCGTTGCCCGCGTTGCCGACGGTGTAGTAGAAGCCGTCGCCATTGCCGTTGGCATTGTTGTTGTTGAGAATCGCGTTGCGGCCGTTGTTGCCGCTATACGCGTTGGTCTCGGTGAAGGTGAAATGCCCTTGCTGGTCGACGCGCGCAACGGCGCGATAGAACGCCTCGCCAACCGGATTCGTCGGATCGTTTGCGCCCGGCGTGTTCGAGTTCGACACGTCGATGGCGTCGACGGGCGCGACATAGCCCATGAACGTCAGATACTGGCCGTCCGTGGAGAGGTTCAGGCCAAGCTCGGACTTGGAGCTGAAGCTCGTCACGAGCTGGTCGTGGCCGTCGCCGGGATGCAGGCTGTTCGGCACTTCGAGCGAGTTCACGACTTTGCCGTCCGGCGTGGTGGCATCCAGAAAGATGCGTGCCGTGATGCCGAAGCTCCCATCGTAGAGCGCGTTGTTGAAGACATAGGGATAGGTGCCGTCGTTCGTGGCGCCGTTGCCGCTCGGGCAGCCCACCTGGGTGTTCTTGCAGCCGGGCGGCAGGATCGTGCCGGTCTGCACGTTGCTCGACATATTGTCGTAGACGCTGCGGCTGACGACCAGCAGGCCCGGTCCGCCGAAAGACGGATCGGCACTGGCGCCCGCGCTGGCGCAGGCGAGTGCAAGGGCGAGAATGGTAGGACGAAAAGCAGAGCGAGGAGTTGCGATGGCCATCTGAAACACCTCCGTAATGAGTTGAAAACCTCTTGTTGGACGAGCTCGCGCTCAGTCACAACTAACGTAGCGGCATTTCATGAACGATTTGTTGCGAGATGGGGAATGACAAATACAGAACGATTCCTTTCGTTTTTAAATTATTTCGGATGTCTATTTATATGAATAGAAAAGAGCTGCTGGGGCAGGGTGTGTCATGGGTTCAGGTGGCGGAGATCGGGGCCATTGATCGTCATCCATGATCGGATGGTTTATTGGGTGAACTACCTGTTTATAAACTTGCATGATTTTTTGAAAGGCGGGGTGCAGGTTGACCCTCGCATGAACGTGAAGTAACGCCATCTGTTTGCGCAGGATAAGTCCGAGGTATCGAAGCAGAATCCGTGTGATGGTCCCAGGACATTGGCAGCATAGTGGCAATGAAACAGCCGCCATCTTCGCGAAGAACGAACTGGCGAAGCCGTTCTTCGTCCGGCACGCGTGTCACTGGAATCTGCAAAAGGTAGTTGAAAGTATTTTGCAATGTATTGCGGGAAACGCGTGATGTCGAAGACCCACTGTTTTTTCGTAATCCATGTTGCATAAATCTTCCATGCGGTAGCACGCCGATCATCCGGCGGGCCCGCCTTGCTTTACGGGTCCAACCCTTTTTGGCGCCTGGCCCCCGTGTCCTTGTTCATGTCTCTGACACGCTTGAAAGATAAATTGGCCTTTCTGCGTGGCAGGCACATACAGCATAAGCAGTTTCACGATCAGAGCTAACCGAACAGTTCTCTGTTGAACCCGCAACTTTCAGTCAAACCGATCCAGGTGGTCGGTCCGTTACCGAGCTGAAGCATGAGCCCGTTACGAGGCGAGCTTCCTGCAACGGCTCCGCGCATGATCTTCATATTTCTAATTGCCTCGGCGTCGATCAAGCAGGCGATCGAACCGCGGCAAAGCCCCGCCGATGCATCATGGGCCGGGTGTCGGCGCGCACGGTTTCTATCGGGCGATCGTCGACGTCGGCCAACGTGTCCCGGATAGCGCTGCGTGAACGCATCTGGGCAAGACACAAGTCGTTGATTTGCACTGCATAAAATCTATAAACCCTTGCAATGCCATGAAATTGATGAGAACTTTGCCCTCCAGAATCGCCATAGCCGTATCCGTTGCCTGTGCGACTTTGTGGCTCGCCAAGGCGGCGAAAGCCGAGGAGAGTCCGCCTCCGGCCGCTCAACAGACTCAGGTGCCCGCCACATTGGGGACCGTCGTCGTTACGGGAACGCGAGCAGAGGATGCTTCCGACAACGTCAACGATCCCGACCAGACCGTCAATGTCAGCAAGACCGGCACCCCGCTCGGCGATCTGCCGATGAGTGTCGAGGTCATTCCGCGTGCGATTCTCGACGAGCAGGGCGTCACGTCGTTGCAGGACGCGATCCGCAAGGGCAACGTGTCCGGCGTGAACTATGGCGGCACCGATTCGAAGGGCTTTACCGACCACTTCATGATTCGCGGTCTGCAGGCGCAGACCTATGACGACGGCTTCTCGGACGGCGATCAGGTCAACGGCCCGACGCATTCCCTGCTGGGCGTCGAGCGCATCGAAGTGCTCAAGGGACCGGGGTCCGCGCTGCTCGGCAGCGGGCCGCCAGGCGGCTCGATCAACCTGATCCACTACACGCCTTCGGCACAGTTCCACTGGGGTGGGGACATTCAGGCCGGCTCGTTCGGCACGGTCAACGCCAGTGGCTACGTTACCGGCCCAACCGGCATTGACGGACTGAACTATCGCCTGGATGCTACCGCCGGCCGCTCCGACGGCTACCGTTCGCTGGCATCGTGGAACAAGGAAATCCGCCCCGATCTGCAATGGAAAATCGGCGACCACAAGATCGAATTCTCGCTCGATGCACAGGACTACATGGCAACGCCCGACTCATACGGGATGATCTACTACAAGGGGGCGCCGATCCGCAATGTGCCGTTCGACGCGAAATACTCGACGCCGTTTGCGAATGCGCACGGCAACTATCTGCGTGCCACGCTCTCGGACGAGTGGCGCATCAGCGACTACCTGACGATCAACAACCGTCTGTCGTATATGCACCATACGCTGGACTTCTACAGCAACGGCGACAGCACGCACGCGAAGGTCAAGGGCAACACGTTCACCGGCCGCCAGTTGCGCGATGAGGACGATTCGCTCAACACGCTCGACTATCAGTTGGAGCCGGTCTGGAAGTTCTCGACGGGCAGCATCCACCATACGCTGCTGACGGGCTTCGAATACCTGTACCAGGACCTCAACAGCGCCAAGGCGACGGCGGACCTGCCCGACATCGGCGACATCTTCGCACCGGTGCCGCTGGAAACGTCTATCTCCAGCCTGAAGTTCCTGTGCGCGCCGTCTCACTCGTGCCAGAACGACCATGTGACCGCGAACTTCTACAGCCTTTACGCGACCGATCAGGTGGACGTGACGGACCAGTTGAAGATTCGCGCGGGTGTGCGCAAGGACTGGTTTAATACGTCGCTAGGCCTGAATCCGCTTCCCGGCGAGCCGAACCGCACCGCCAACGACGGCATCACGCTGGTTCAGGGTAATACGTATACGCGCAACGATGCGCCGACCAGCTGGAACGCCGGCATCCTGTACAAGCTCACGCCCTGGATGACGCCGTATTTCGGCGTATCGCGCAGCTACCTCGCGAATTTCAACTCGGAAAACACGGCGTTTTCCATCGGCGCGCCGGAATCGGCGCTGCAATACGAGCTGGGCGTGAAGTGGTCGTTCGACGATGGGCGCTACGTGCTCAACACGGCGTTGTTCGACGTGAAGCGGGACAACGTGGCGACGCCGTACGGCAATGACCAGCTCGCGTTCGATTCGCAGCGCACGCGCGGCGCCGAGGCCTCGTTCGACGCGGATCTCACGGACAACTGGCACGTGTACGCGAATTTCACCGCGGAGCACGCGCGCATCACCTATAGCCCCGATACGCCGGGTGCGGTCGGCACGACCCCGCAGGGCGTGCCCGCCTATATGGCGAACCTGTGGACGACGTATCGCTTCAGCCTCTTCGGCAGAACCGGCTTTCATGCGGGTGCCGGCGTCAATTACATGAGCCGGATGTCGAACGGTTATGCCAACGGCTACGACTGGGCGCCCGCGTCCCTGATCGAGAATCTGCAGTTCGGTTACTCGGAGCATCACTGGGGCATCGATCTGAACATCGACAACGTCACCAACCAGCGCTACTACATCGCCACCAACGTGGTCGGCGCTTACCTCGGCGCGCCGTTGGCCGCCTACGTCAGCCTGCACGCGGACTTTTGAGCCGTGCGTGAACCGTCCGGCGCCGGCTTGCGGTGCCGGCGTTTGTCCGGGCGATCTCCCCATTCTTCATAGCAGACTTCGGTTGCGCGCCTTGTCGCGCAGCCGGGGCACTCCCATTCTGAGTCACGGTTTCGCGAGCGCCTGCCGAGCGCTCCGGCCGATCGGCCGGCTGCTTCGCATGGCGGAGCATGTCTTTTCCTTTCGTGATATTTTAGAATTTACGATAAAAACTAAATTATCGAAATACGATAAAAATGTTGACATGAAATCTGGTTGAGCTATGATCGCTTTCATTGATCCGGGAGGAAATGGAATGAAGCTGGCGAGTTTCGAATATCGTGGCACCGCATCGTTCGGCGTGGTGGAAGGCGAACATGTGGTGGATCTGGCGCCCATCGCGGGCGAAGTCGGTGGGTCGCTCAAGGCCGCGCTGGCCAACGGTAGCCTGCCGGCTATCGGGAAATGGGCGGCGGGGCAGGCTGCGCGTATCGCACTGAGCGACGTGAAGCTGCTGCCTGTCGTGCCGGACCCGGAGAAGATTCTGTGCGTCGGCATCAACTATCTTTCGCACGTCAAGGAGACCGGGCGCGAGATTCCCGTTCATCCGATGATCTTCACCCGCTGGGCCGATTCGCAGGTTGCGCATGGCGGTCCGATCGTGCGTCCGCTCGCATCCGAAAAGCTCGACTTCGAAGGCGAACTCGCGGTCGTGATCGGCAAGACAGCACGTCATGTGCGCCGTGAGGACGCGGCAAGCTATATCGCGGGCTATTCCTGTTACAACGATGGCAGCGTGCGCGACTGGCAGAAACACACGATCCAGTTTATTCCCGGCAAGAATTTCCCGTCGACCGGCGGCTTCGGTCCGTGGCTGGTGACGGCCGACGAGGTGGGCGACCCGTCGGCACTCACGTTGACCACGCGCCTCAATGGCGCGGTCGTGCAGGAAGCGAACACCGACGACCTGATTTTCGACGTAGGCCGACTGATCGAATACTGCTCGACGTTTACCGAGCTGCACGCCGGCGATGTGATCATCACCGGGACGACGGGCGGCGTGGGTGCGTTCCGTACACCGCCACTGTGGATGAAGGCGGGCGACGTGGTCGAGGTGGAGATTTCGCGTATCGGCACGCTGCGCAATATCGTGGTCGACGAGACCCGGTACTAACCAGAAGGTAGGAGACAACCGCCGCGAGGCGGGCGATCCGTCGCACGATATTTAGTAGTGCGGTGGATTGTTGATGGAGTCGAGAATTGAAGATCATTGATACTGACGCGCTGGTCGTCGGCGGTGGCCCGACGGGGCTGACGCTTTCGAACGTGCTCGGACGTGCCGGCGCACGGTTCGTGCTCGTGGATCGCAAGCCGTCGACCATTGGCGAGCCGCGTGCCGTGTCGATCGACGACGAATCGCTGCGGACCATGCAGGCGGTCGGTCTGTCGGAAGCCGTGATGAAGGACGTCGTGCCCGGTTACGGCGTGCACTACTTTACCCGCCACGGTGGCCGGTGTTTCGGCAAGGTGATTCCGACCGCAAGCGAGTATGGCTTTCCGCGTCGCAATGCGTTCCGGCAACCGCTTTTCGAGGCGACCGTGCGCGACGGCCTGAACCGGTTCGCATCGGGGCAGGTGCTGTTTGGCCACACGCTGGAGTCGTTCGAGCAGGGCGAACGGGGTGTTACGGCCAGGGTCAGTGCCGCCGGGGAAGAGATCGAGATCCGCGCGAAGTATCTGGTCGCGTGCGATGGCGGCCGCAGCCCGATACGCGAGATGCTCGGCATCAGGATGGTCGGCTCGACATTCAAGTCGCGTTGGCTCGTGATCGATACCGAGGACGACGACGATACGTTCTCGCAGATGCGTGTGTACTGCGACGCGGGGCGGGCGGTGGTCGACGTGCCCGGTCCGCATCGGACCCGGCGCTTCGAAATCCTCGTTCATCCCGACGAATCCGCCGAGGCGATCATGGAACCGGCGACGGTTCGCAAGCTGCTCATGCCGTTCAGGGGAGACCGGGAGACGAACATCATCCGCAAGACGGTCTATACGTTTCACGCGCGCGTGGCCGAGCGTTGGCAGGAAGGGCGCGTGTTTCTCGCCGGCGACGCCGCGCATCTGACGCCGCCGTACGCCGGGCAGGGCATGAATAGCGGCGTGCGCGACGCCTTCAATCTCGGCTGGAAACTCGCGGCCGTACTGGATGGCCGTTTGCCAGAACGGGTGCTCGATTCGTACGAGACGGAGCGTCGCGGCCATGCGTGGGCGCTGATTCGGCTCGCGCTCAATCTGGGCATCGTGATGGCGCCGTCGTCGCGGTTGAGCGCGTTCCTGTGGCAAGCGTTTTTCACGTTTGCGGCTTATGTGCCGCCGTTACGGGACTATTTCCTGCAGATGAAATTCAAGCCGAAGCCGCGCTTCAGGGAAGGGCTGCTCGGTCCGGACGACGGACTCGGCAAGCGGAGCTTCCGTGGCCGCATGTTGCCGCAGCCGATGGTTCGGACCCCGGATGGAATGAAAGTCCTGCTCGACGATCTGACGGGGCAAGGATTCTCGCTCGTGCAGTATGGCCCAGTGGGCGGCAGCCGCCTCGCCGATCTGGGCCATCCTCTATGGAATAGCCTGCGCTGCACGCGCGTGCACGTGCTGCCTGCCGGCTCGTCCATGCCCGTTGGACAGAATCGCGGCTCATTGCAGTTCGTCGTCGACGAGAACGATGTGTTCAAGGTGCCGCTCGGCGGCTGCGTGGGGCAAATCCTGCTGCTTCGTCCCGACCGCTATGTGGCCGGGGCATTCCGCGCGGAAGAGCAGTCGCAGTTTGCCACCGCCTATGCGGTCCAGCTCAGTATCAATCAGCCTGGCGAGTGCGCGCCGGAAAGCCGGAAGGTGACCGAGGTTGCCACGTCGCCCCATGTATGAGGGAAATAATCATGTCTACTACGCTTCAGCAGGCAACGCCTGCAAGACTGCATCACCTCCATATCGTATCGGCCGAGCCGCGCCAGCTCGCCGATTTCTATCGCAAGCAGCTCGATCTGGTGGACGTCACGTCGCCCGACGGCAGGATCGTCCTGACCGGACCGGGGCGCGCGGTGGAAATCAGCGATTCCCTGAGCGGACGCCAGCCGTGTTCGTGCTTCGTGGTCGATACCGAGGCAGACCTCGCGGCGTTGCGTCAACGTCTGGTTGCGCGCAACGTCACGTGCGAGCCGGCCGATAGCGTGCTGTATCGGCCCGGTGCGTTCATGATTCGCGACCCGCAGGGGCGATGCGTGTCCTTCGGTCTCACGGCGGGGTCGCCTTCGCGCGATGGCTTGCCCGCGCGTCTTCAGCACACCGTGTTCCAGACGACGGAGCTCGAACGCGTCGTGGCGTTCTACACGGAGGCCGTGGGCTATGCGATTTCCGACGAAGTAGTCAGCGACGACGGCAAGACGATGGTCGTCTTCCTGCGGTCGGACGACGAGCATCACTCGCTGGCGTTCTTTCAGGGCAGCCAGAATGTCTGGGATCACCACTGCTACGAGACGAACGAGTGGAACGATATCCGCGACTGGGGCGACCGCTTCGCCAGGGCCGAAGTGCCGATCTTCTTCGGTCCGGGGCGGCATGGTCCCGGCGACAACCTGTTTTTCATGGTGACCGATCCGGACGGCAACCGGCTGGAGTTCTCCGCGGAACTGGTTCGCGTCGGCGTTGGCGACACGCCCGGAGTTTGGCCGCACAACGAACGTACGCTGAATTCGTGGGGACGTGCCTGGGTTCGGACCTGATGCCTGCCCCTGCATGGTTCGTATGGTCCGTGTGAAGCGGCATGATTCCCCGGCAGTCTCCCGGCCACGTTCGATGCAATGCGAACACGAACCCTGGAAGCCGGGGCGCGGCGCTCCCCGACAACGGTCTTGTGCCGTCATCGAGCGCCGTGTAAACGCGAGTACCTATCTGGCGGAAATTATCTCATGATGAGAAAATCAGTTTCCCGTCAGCTACCGATTTCCCGCCATGTCCGCATCTGACCGTTCCCTCTCCGTTCTGAAGCTGTTCACGGTCGAACATCCGGAATGGACTGCCGAAGAGGTGGCCTCGGAACTCGAGGTGGGGATCGCCACCGCCTACCGCTATCTCGCCGCGCTCGACGAGGCGGGACTGGTTGCGACCACGCGGCCTGGCCGGTACGGACTGGGGCCGACCATCACCCAGCTGGACCGTCAGTTGCAGTTGACCGATCCCTTGCTGATCGCGGCACGTCCCGTCATGGACGATCTCTCCACTTACGCTCCGCCCGGGTCGGTCGTGCTGCTATGCCGCGCGGTCGGCGACGACGTGCTGTGCATTCATCGCGTCAATGCGAAGGGTAGCCCGACGGCGATCAGCTACGAGCGCGGGCGGCCGATGCCGCTTTTCTACGGCGCGACTTCGAAGATGCTGCTCGCGTACATGCCGCCCCGGCGGATCAAGGCGCTCTTCGAAAACAATACCAAAGCGATTGCGAAGGCCGGGTTGGGCCGCACGCTGCCGGCATTCCGCTCCGTGCTGACGGAATGGCGCAGACACGGCAGTCTCGTGACGCGCGGGGAAGTGGATGCGGGACTCGTCGGGATCGCCGCGGCCGTGCTGTCGTCGGACCGGGTGGGAATCGGCAGTATCAGCTACGTGGTGTCGGATGAGACGGACGAAAAAATGATCGCCCGCCTGGCCGCGTTGGTGTCGACCGGCGCACGCGAAGTCGAGACGGCTTTGCGTGCCGAGGCCGAAGCGGTTTAACCGGCGGTCGCGTCACGAGAGGGGCTCATTGGCTCACGCGCTTACCCGCTACCCGCTAACTGTTCGCCCGACTAGCCGCTTACCGCTTGCCACAACAGGACGCCGTTGAGAACCAGCACCAGCACAGTCGCTGCAATGGCGAGCACGGTGACGGACCTGTGGTTGCGGTGCTCACCCATGACGCTGCGGCGCGAGGTGAACCAGACGAGCGCGATCATCGGCACCGGCAACGCGAGGCTCAGAACGATCTGGCTGGCGATGAGCACGGTGGTGACGTCGAGACCCGATGCAATTACGACGATGGCCGGAACCACGGTGAGACCTCTTCTGAGCCACAACGGAATCCGGTATCCGACGAATCCCTGAACGATGATCTGCCCGGCCAGCGTGCCGACCACGGAACTCGATATGCCCGACGCGACCAGCGCGATCAGGAAGAGAGTGCCGGCGAACGCACCGAACAGCGGCGTCAAAAGCCGCGTTGCCGAGGCAATATCGGCCGTCTCGGCGTGTCCGTTGTGAAACGCAACCGACGCGATGACGCCCATGACCATGTTGATCAACCCTGCCGCGCCCAGCGCGACGATTACCTCGATGTTCGATAGTCTGATCCGCGCGCGTGGCTCGCGTACGGCACCGGCCGATACGCGGTTCTGGGTCAGGCCTGAATGAAGGAACAGCGCGTGCGGCATGATCGTCGCGCCGACTATGGCGACCGCGAGACCGAGTGCGCCGTGATCGGTGAAACGCGACGGGATGCTGTGCGCCCAGACCGATGACCAGTTCACCGGCATCCGCGATACCTCGACGAGATACGCCATCCCGATCACGCTCACGAATGCGCCGATCACGAGTTCGAGCGGCCTGTAACCGCGCGTTTCGAGTTGCAGAAGCGAGTAGGTGGCGGCGACGGTCAGCAGCATGGCGTTGAGCAGCGAGAGATTGAAAAGCAGGGAGATGCCGATCGAACTGCCGATCACCTCTGCAAGGTCGGTTGCGATGGCGGCCGCTTCGCAGAGAAGCCAGAGCGCGATGACGTAGCGGCGAGGCAAGCTGTCGCGGCAGATCTCGGCAAGATTGCGGCCCGTCACGATGCCGAGCTTTGCCGACAGCGACTGGAACAGCATTGCCACCACGCTGGCGAGCAGAACCACCCAGAGCAGTTCGTCGCCGTATCTTGCCCCGGCCTGAAGGTTGGTGATGATGTTGCCCGGGTCCAGATAGGCGACAGAGGCGACGAGGGCAGGGCCGGATGCACCGAGAAGCGCGCGCAGGCCGCTTCGGTAACCGGTGGCGGGTTGCCGAAGCGGCAGGGCCGGGGTGCCGAGAACGGCGCCGCCGCGTGTTGTTGGGTTCATGACGCCACGCGTAGAAGGGAGAGGACTCAAAAGAGACGGGCCGCTGTCTTATGGCGACCCGATGAAGGTGCGGGAATGTCGGTGGCCCCGGATTCGTATCGGGCAGCGCGGCAATGCTTTGCAGCAGTACCGTGCCGCCATGCCGCGCAGGATCGCCGCGAGTTCAGACACGAACTCAGACGCGAGTTCAGAACGTGGTGGTCATCCCGATTCTGGTCAGCAACTGCGAGCCTGTGCTCGACGGTGCGCTCAAGCCGTTGATCCAGGCGGTCGCGCTGCCGTTGCTGCCCGTCGCCCGCTGATAGATACCTTCCACGTAGACGCTCGTGCGTTTGGACAACGAGTACATGACCGACGCAGCAACTTCATGGGCTTTGTTGTCCAGGAGCACGGCGTTGCCCTGCATGTACTGGTAATCGGCGCCGAGCGACCAGAACGGCGTGACGTGCCAGTTCGCGCCGATCTGGACCATATCGATCTGGCCGCCTGTCAGCGTGTTGCGGGTGTTCGTATAGAGCAGATTGGCGAGAACCTTGCCGGTATCGTATTGGGTGCCGACTCCCCAATTGCGGATGCCATCGTGGCCGTTGCTCATCTCCGGATACTTGATCTCGGTATAGGCGGCGGCGATGCCGAATCCGCCGTGCCGGTATTCGAGCGCCGCGCTGACGGCATTGTCGGCCGATACGGAACCGGCGACATTGCCGAAGCCGTACATCATCCCGAACGAGAATCCGCTGTAATCGACGGACTGGTATTTGACGGAGTTCTGCATGCGCGACGATCCGCCGATGCGGTCGAAGTCCCATGAGCCGGTCGGATTGCCCGGAATGCCGAGGGTCTGGAAGGGGCCTTCGCGAAAGTTATAGAAACCGCCGGTGTACAGCGATGCGTCGTAGGACAGCAGCTGATCTTTCATGAAGTCGTATTGCGTACCGAACGTCAGTCGTCCCAACTGTGTATTCGACAGACCCACATAGGCGGTGCGGTTGAACAGCGCATTGGCGGTCGGAATGGTCGAGCCGTTCGCGAGAGAAAACTGGTTGACCAGTTCGAAAATGGCCTTCGTGCCGCCCCCCAGGTCTTCCTGGCCGAGAAAGCCAAGCATGTTGGGGTAATAGATGCCGTCGTCGAAAAAGGTCTTGCTCTTGCCGCCCGAATTGTTCACGTAGGTTATGCCGGCGTCCATCATGCCGAAGATGGTGACGGAGCTTTGAGCGGCGGCGCTGCCGCAGGCGAGCAGGGCAGCCGATGCGAGAATGGTGTGTCTGAACATGAGGGTTGTCTCCGGATTCTTGTTGTTTCTTGTTGTAGAAGGGCTGCCGCAGATCGGGCAGCCCGTCGTTCAATGCGTGGCGAATTCGGCGCGATCGACGGTGCGGGCGGCGCCGAGGCGGCTCATCGCGAGCATCACGAGCGACGCGCCGAGCATCGGGGCTGCCGTGGCGACGAAGATGTGCGCAACGGGCAGGCCCGTGGCGACCAGCGCGCCGACCGCAACGGGGCCGACGGCGCCGCCGAGGCGCCCGGCGGCAAGCGCCCAGCCCACGCCGGTCGAACGGATGGCGGTCGGATAGGTCATCGAGGCGATGGCGATCAGGCCCGAAGTGGCACCGCCGACGAACAGACCCGTGAGACCCGAGCACAGCGAAACCAGCGCGGTGTTAGGTGTACTGAACCCTGTAAGCGCAAGAACGATGGCCCCGAGCGCATAGATCGCGGCGAGGAAGCGACAGGTGCCGAGGCGCTCCATCACCGCGCCGGCGATGGCGACGCCGATCGTGCCGCCCACGTTGTTCCAGGCGAGGACCGTGGACGCGGCGGCCACCGACATGGCCGCGCTGCGCAGCAGCGTGCTGGCCCAGGCCAGTGTCGCGATCAGGGCGAGGAAGTTGAGGAAGAACGCGAGCCACAGCAGGGCCGTGAGCGGCGCGCGGCCGTCGACGAACAGATGCTTGACCGGCAAGCCCTTTTCCTGATGCTCATGGGTCGCGTAGCGCACCGGCTCGCCGGCGAGGGAAGAAGGCGCGAGATGCCTGACGATCCGCGCGATGCGATCGTCCCGCGCGCCGGACAGGATCAGCAGCCGCACCGATTCGGGCACGAAGAGCCACACCAGCACCGCGGCGGCGATCGGCACGATGCCGCTCAGATAGAACATGGCCCTCCAGCCATACTGCGGAGTCACGATGCTCGCCGCAAAGCCGGCGATGACGCCGCCGGCCGGCATGGCGGCCCACAGCAGCGAGGCGATGCGGCCGCGATGGCGCCGGGAGACGTATTCGGTCGTCAGGCTGACGAGACACGGTGCCGCGCCGCCGAGTCCGATACCCGTCACGATACGCAGCACGAGCAGCGTGACGAATCCGGGCGCCGTCACCGTGCAAAGCGACGCCAGTCCGAACAGGCTCGCGCAGGCGATCAGCACGGTCTTGCGGCCGATGCGGTCGGCAACCGGACCGAGCAGCAGCGCGCCGATCATGAAACCGAGCTCGGAGCCGGCGAAGATGGGGCCGAGCTGGGCTGGTGTCAGCTTCAGGTCATTGGCGAGCAGCGGTGCGCTCAGACCCATGACCTGCACGTTGGCGCCATCCATCAAGGCGATCAGGAAGCAGATGGCGAAGATCGACGCCTGGAAGAGGCCGAATGGACGCTCATCGATGAGATCGTCTACGAGCACGGTTTTCATGATTGTCTCCTTGGTGTGATGTGTTGTATTTCAGGGTGGATTAGTCAGTCAGCCTAAGCATTCACGCTGGCGAAGCGCGGAAAGAGCCGCAGCGCGTTTTCGCGCGCAATGGCCCGATGCTGTTCCGCAGTGAGGCCGTCGAGCGTGCGGAAATCCGCGATATTGCGCGCGACGTTGTGCGCCGGCTGGAACGGAAAGTCGGTGCCGACCATGATCTGCGAGAGCGCGGCGAGTGTGCGCAGCACGTCGAAGGTGGGCTGGTTGGCCGACATGGCGAGGTCGTAATAGAGCCCCTGCAATTCCGCGATGACCTCGGCGGATGGCTTGGGGCCTGGCTTCATGACCGGCATCGGTGAGAGCAGCGCGATCCGGTGCGCGATCGCGGCAAGCACGCCGCCCGCGTGCGGCACGATGAGCTTCAGATTGGCGCAGCGCTTGAGCGTGTCCGAGAACACGAGGTCGATAACCGTGCGCGCGGTGTCGCATGGGAACTCGAACAGCGGCGCCGGGCGTCCGAGTCCGACGGCCGAAAAGCAGGCCGGGGCGGTCGGATGCAGGAAGATCGTGGCGTGCCGTTCGTTGAGCCGGTCGAATATCGGTGCGAACGCGGGGTCGCCGAGGTACTTGCCGTCGCTGTTCGTTTCGACGATCAGGCCGTCGAGACCTAGCTCGTCGAAGGCATAGTCGATTTCGGCGAGGGAGTCGGCCACGTGCGGCAACGGCAGTGTCATGAAGCCGCCGAAGCGCCCTGGATAGTCGCGCCGGAGTTGCGCGATATCTTCGTTGATGGTGCGGGCAAGCCGCACACGCGCTTCGCGTCCGGAGAGGAAACTGACGCTCGGCGAGGACACGGAGAGCATCATCGTGTCGATGCCGTTTTCTTCCATGACGGCGGTGGCTTTTTCCGGGCTCCATTCGGGAACGGGGTAGCCGCCGTCGAGCGTGGCGAGGCCGGCGTCGTCGAGCGCCTTGCGGTAGGCCGGCGGCAGGCAGTGTGCGTGGACGTCGATGAGACCACACGTGCAGCGGTAAGCGGTGTTCATGATGAAATAGGTATCCTGATGGAGTGGGGGCGCTCAGACTCGTTCGAGCTGGATCGGCGAGGGGAGCCAGTCGTAGCCGTCGCCGTTGCGGCGCAGATGCCCGCGCCCCGGAAACGGAAAGTGATACGAGAGGACCTGATGCTCCTGCTTCTCGATCCACTCCAGCACTCTCATGCGCGTGGCCGCCGCAATGGAACTGTCGTAGTCGAACAGGAACGCCCATTCCGGCCGCCTAAGCAGCAGCACCTGGTGATGGCACAGGTCGCCCCAGCACACGAGCGTGTGTCCCTCGCTGGAGATTGCGTAGATCGTATGGCCGGGGCTATGGCCGGGCGTGGCATGAGCGCGGATGCCCGCCACGATCTCCTGGCCATCCTCAATGAATGTGATGACGTCGCGATACGGCGCGAGATTCTTGTGAGCGCCGTAGAAGTGGTCTTTCATATGGTCGGACATCGAATCGCGAATGTTCTCGAGGTTCGTCCAGTAGTCGACGTCGGCCCGGCTCACGGCGATGCGCGCATTCGGGAACAGCTTGCGGTCGTTGTCGTCGACGAGACCCCAGCAGTGATCCGGGTGGGTATGGGTCAGGGCCACGATATCGATGTCTTCCGGCTCGATACCGGCCGCCCGCATATTGATGATGGCGCGGCCGGTATTCGGGCCGAACGTCTTGACGCCCAGTTCGGCGTTGATGCCGACGCCCGTGTCGAACAGCACCAGATGCTCGCCGGTATTGACAAGGAGTACGTTCTGATCGAGCGCGATCGTTTCGGTCGGCAGGAAGGCCTGAAGCAGCAGGTCGTCGATTTCCTCGACATCGGCTTTCGGAAACGTGTTGCGCGGCGGGCCGAGGTGCAGCAGGCCGTCGGTCACGACCGTGCACTGAAAGCCGCCGAGATCGAAGCGGGTCCAGCCCGCCTGCAGCGCATGTGCGCGATCGTTCGTCGGATGTAGAGCCATGTGTTATTTCCTCGGTGGGTTGATTGCCGGCACGCGGGGCGTGTCGGGGTCGCTGTCGGGTTCGCTCAGATCGGAAAAGCGGGAGCCGTGGAGGCCACGGTGATCCACCGCAGCTCCGTGAATTCGGCGATACCGGCTTTGCCGCCGAAGCGTCCGTAGCCGCTACGGCCGGTGCCGCCGAACGGCATCTGCGGTTCGTCGCTGACCGTCGCGCCGTTGATGTGGCAGATGCCTGAGCGAATCTGCTTCGTGACCGCGAAGGCGCGTTCGATGTCGTTGCTGAATACCGCCGCGGACAAACCGAATTCCGAGTCGTTGGCGATCTCGACGGCGTGTTCGTCGTTTTTCGCCCGCATGATGCAGACGACCGGGCCGAACGTTTCCTCGTGGTAAATCGACATCTCGCGCGTGACGCCGTCTAGCACGGTGGCCGGCATGAATACGCCTTCGGCCTTGCCGCCGGCCAGCAGCGTGGCGCCTCGCGCCAGCGCGTCGTCGATGAGTTCGTTGATACGCGCACCGGCGCCGGCGCTGGCGAGCGCACCGAGCGGCGCGTCAGTGGTGCGCGGATCGCCCACGCTCAGGCGCGCGGCCTTGTCGGCGAGACGCGCGACGAAAGACTCGGCAATCGCGGGCGTGACGACGATGCGCTCGGTCGACATGCAGATTTGCCCCTGGTTGAAAAACGCGCCGAATGCAGCGGCGGCGACGGCGCGTTCGACATCGGCGTCGTCGAGTACGATCAGCGGAGACTTGCCGCCCAGTTCGAGCAGCACCGGCTTGAGTACACGTGCTGCCCGTTCGGCGATCAACTGGCCGACCCGGGTCGAGCCGGTGAAATTGATGCGCCGAACGGCGGGGTGCGCGATCAACGTATCGGCCACTTCGCCGGCCGCCGCCGGCGCATGTGTGATGACGTTGACTTCGCCGTTGCCGAGTCCGGCTTCGACGAGCACGTCCGCAATCAGCGAATGGGTCGCGGGACACATTTCCGATGCCTTCAGGATGACCGTGTTGCCGCAGGCGAGCGGCATCGCAATCGCACGCGTGCCGAGCACGATCGGCGCATTCCAGGGGGCGATGCCGAGCACGACGCCGGCCGGTTGCCGTACCGCAAACGACAGACGGCCTTCGTCCGACGGAACGACTTCGCCTGCGATCTGGGTTGTCATGCTGGCGGCTTCGCGGAGAATCGCGGCCGCGGCGAACACGTTGTGCTCGGCCCAGACGCACGTCGCACCGGTTTCGCTCTGCATGGTTTCGACGAAGAGACTTTTCTTCTGCTCCATCAGGTCGGCGGCGCGCAGCAGAATCTCGCGCCTGATCGAAGGGCCGGTCCGGGACCAGGCCGCGAAGGCGGCTTGCGCGGCATCGGCCACGAGCCGGGCGTCCTCGATGCCGGCCGAGGCGGCGCGCGTGACGACCTGATTCGATTGCGGATTGGCACGATCAAACGTCGCGCCGGCAACGGCCGGCTGCGGGCGTCCCGCGATGAGCAACTGGACGGTTCTCAAGAGGTGTCTCCATGTGACAGGACTGTGTGGATGCGAATGTAGGAGAACCAACCTTGACCGACTTGCCTGATAGTGCAATTTCGCTGCGCACGTGCAGGACGGAATCGCGCCGACACTGCACTGTCAGGCAAGACGCGTAGCCGGGGGGCGACTAGAGTCGGCACGGTCGGCACCGGATTTCCGGCGCCATCGAGACAACCTCAAGGAGACGTCGAATATGTCGTTGCAAGGCAAGACCATTTTGATCACCGGGGCCGCCTCGGGTATCGGCGCCGCGTGTGCGGCAACGGTCCGGGCGCAGGGCGCGCGCGTTATTGCGGTGGACCGGAACGAGCCCGCGGCGGGGCTGTGCGATCAGTTCATTCGGGCCGATCTTGCGCAAGCCGATTCGATCGATTCGGTTGCAAAGCAGGTTCACGGCCGATTGGACGCGCTGTGCAATATCGCCGGACTGCCGCCGACGAAAGGGCGCGCACCCGTGCTGCAGGTCAATTTCGTCGGGTTACGCCAATTGACGCTGGCTTTGCTGCCGCTGATGAACGACGGTGCCTCGATCGTCAATCTGGCGTCGCTGGCGGGATTCGGCTGGGCCGATCAGATCGGTCAGGTTCGGGCGCTGCTCGGCGTGAGCAACCTGGAGGACGTCGATGCGTTCTGCGAAGCGAATGGCGTCGACGACGCGCGCGCGTACTTTTTGTCGAAGGAGGCGCTAATTGCATGGACACTGCAGATGCGCTGGGCGTGGCGTAGCCGCGGCATCCGCATGAATGCGATCAGCCCCGGGCCGGTGGAGACGCCCATTCACCAGGACTTTCTGAAGACGCTAGGCAAGCGGGCTGAGGAAGACATGCGGCTCGTCGAGCGCGCGGGGCGGCCCGACGACATTGCTCCGCTCGTGGCGTTTCTGTGCGACGACGGTAGCCGGTGGGTACGAGGCGTCAACATCCCGTGCGATGGCGGGATGGCGGCCAATATCCTGTGTCAGTCGAGCGGGCTCGGCTGAGTCGTGCCTCGCCGGTAGTCGCGGGGCGACACGCCGAACATTTCCTTGAAGGTGCGGCTGAAATGACCGGGGCTCACAAAGCCCCATTTCATCGCCAGCTGGGTAATCGAGCATTGCTGCAACGCCAGGTTGCCCAGATCGCGACAGACATGCATGAGCCGCAGCTGCAGGATGTACCGGGAGAGAGTGTGGGTGCCGCTATCGAATACCGTGTGCAGGTAACGCTTCGAGCAGTTCAGGTCGAGCGCGATCCGCTCGACGGTGAGTTCGGGATCGGCGAGATTCTGCTCGATGTATTCGATGATGCGTGTGCGCAGCATCCTCGGGTGCAGATGCTTTCTGGTTTCCGACACCTGATCCTGCAGTGCGATTCTGATCTGGGTAGTCAGGTCCTGCTCGATCGGGTCGGCCGATGCATCGGCATCGAGTTCCGGTGAGAGTTCGAATGCCTGCAGGCGATCGATGATGTAGCGGGACAGCGCGAGGCCCGCACCGCTATGGGAGGTCAGCGGATGGACCAGTGCGCAACGCTCGGTGAGCGTGAGACGCATCATGTCCTTTGGAATAGTCGCAATCGCCACGTGAATGGCATCGGGCGCATTCATCAGATAGGGGCGCGCGGTGTCGTAGATGGCCCAGTGCCCCGGCGAAAGCTTCGCCTTTAAACCATCCTGCTCGAATTCGGACGTACCTTCGAGCTGGATCGTCAGCTTGTACCGGCTGGAACTGGCCTCGCTTCCCGGCGTGTTTTCCACGCGATGCCCTTGGGCCGCCAGCCGGCAAAGCTGGATTTGCCCGACATCGGCATAACCGATCTGGCCCGAGAAGGACTCGCCGGTCGCTGGGTCGAAAAGCCGGCCGCCGAAACGCTCGCTGAAGCGTTCGCCGATCGCTCGCGCCCATTCGGTCGCCTGTCCCGCGGGCGGGATCGCTGCCGTGGAGACGGTAACGAAGTTCTTCATTCCCGGTGTCTCTGAAAAATTGAGAATATCAATATAATAATACTGAAATTTTTATCAAAATAAGATTTTTTTGTATAAGTATTCACCCTATTGGATGGGCTGGGTGCAAACGTCGGGAGACGGTGTTTCCCCCGTCTGGGCGAGGTCCGGCTCGATAGTTGAGGCAAATGGAATTCTGATGAGGAAACGCAGCTAATTATCTGGGCGTCAATATCGGCCATCATGCTGCCTGTAATTCACGCTGAACAGGAGATGTTCGATGGGTGCAGAAAATTTATCTCGCGCTGCGATCATGGCCAATGCTTTGCGCGGTATCGCGTGAGCCCGGCAGTCATCACATGGTAAGCCGCGACACTTCACATGAGCGGGAACGCGGACGTTTGGCCCGTTGGTGCAGGCGCTTTTCGATCCCGCTGCTGGCGCTGATTTCGGCGCTCGGTATCGCGTCCTGCAGCGGTAAACGCGAGCCGGACGCCGTCAGGAATATGACAATGAAACCTTCCATTACCTATTTGCATCTCTTGCGGCACACGCCATTTTTTACCGCGCTGACGACGGCTCAACTGCAATGGGTGATCGACCACTCGCACGAGTGGGAAGCGGACCCCGGTGCGGTGATTGCGAAATGCGACGGCACCGCGGACCCGGAAGCACCGTACTGGATTCTGCTCGATGGCGGATGGCAGGTTGAGTTCAAGGGACAGACGTTCCCCAGTGGCCACGCCGATCCCGGCAAGTGGTTTCGCTCGGTCGATGTGCCGGGCGGTGCCTGCGCACTGGTGACCAATGAGCATAGCTATGTGATGCGTATCGAGCGTCACGACATGCAGGCCATGCTCGATCAGGGATTCGGATTCCGTACTCACCTTGATAGTGGGGATGCGTATTACAGATCGATTTTCAATGCAGGCAAGAATGGGGCGCGTTGAATAGCCGGAAGGGCATCGCGGCGTGTGTCGTGGCGTGTATCGCCGCGATGCGTCAAACGGCTGACCGATCGGTCAGAGCGGCGGTTACCTGAAACGGATCGCGCCGGGCGTAGGCAAGGGAAGGGGTCTTCACGCGCTTGATCTGAAGACTCAGGATTGCTCTTCTCCCACAGGATGCTCCGGCGTGACGGAAGAACCCAGGCCGTTAAATAAATCGCCAACGGTTTGCCTGATCCAGCGGCATGCCGGATTGTGATGAAACCGCGCATGCCAGTACTGCCGAATGGTGAAGCAGGGCAAACCGATGGGAACCGGTAGCGCCCGTAGCGCGTTGCGCCTTTGCAATACGTCGGCGAGCAGGTGCGGAACGGTGGCGAGCAGATCGCTGCCGGCCAATATCTCTCCAATCCCCAGATAACTCGGAATGCGCAGATGCACCCGTCGCTGAGGTGCTTCCGTCTCGAGCATTTTCGTTACCGCCACGAATCCGCTGCCGGTCACCTGTACTTCCAGGTGCGCTTCGCTCAGGTAGCTCTTGAGCGTCAGACGCGGGCCGATCCGTGGATGACCGGTTCGCAATAGACAGACGACGTGATCGTCGAATAACTTTTGTTGATAGAAGCCAGCCTCGATATGCGGCATGTAGCCGATCGTCAGGTCGATTTCGCCGGTTTCGAGTTGCGTCGGCGTGTCCGCCGAAATATGCGACGTCTCGATGCGTACGTTCGGTGCCGTCACGCGGACTTGAGCCAGAATTTGCGGTAGCAATACCACCTGGCTAATGTCTGTCATCGCGATCCGGAAAACGCGCGCCGATGACATCGGATCGAATACGGCTTGAAGCGAGAGCGTGTATTGCAAGAGTCGAAGAACTTCGCGGATTGGCTCGATGAGCGCTTCCGCATGAGGTGTCGGGCGCATCCCCCCCGCTCCCCGAACGAAGAGCGGATCATTGAAACGGCGTCTTAGCTTGGAGAGACCGACGCTCAATGTGGGTTGGCTCAGGGCAAGCTTTTCGGCTGCGCGAGATACGCTCCCGCCGGTATAGATTTCGTCGAAGATTTGCAGCAGCTTCAGGTCAATGTCATTCATTGCCAACATCCTTCAATCGTGTACTCGCGCGGTAGCGTTAGAGGCGCGCTCACGCCCATTCGCTCCTGAGGTATGCAATATCGGGGGTGTGGAGGACGCGGCGGAGGCTGCGTCTGCCGGCGGGTACGATTCTCCGCTTGCAGCCCCGATGCGCGCTCGATGCGATTCCGCATCATGCATCCCCATCGATTGGCCGTCGATAAGCGGGTAAACGAGGATCGCGCCGGGAAGGCACTGGCAGTTATGCGGCTCATCAATCCGATGATTTGTCGCGCTACCCGGTGTATGGCCGGCAAGCCCGGTCACATCTTTCAACTCCCGAAAACGGCGTCAGCCTCTTGGGGGCGGGTTTATAGAAAATCATAATAATGCATATTGATTTCGATTTATAGACCTGCCCGGTGACCGGGTCTACCGTGCTGGAATCGGACAAGCGCATTCGGCTTGGCGATAGAGCGGTGCCCGAATAAAAGGGGCTGATCGTGATGTTGCATCGATCGAAGACTATAGCCGCCTTCTATATTCGCCATATTTAAAGAAAGGTAGGAGACATGGAAGTGGACAATACAGCAGTCGGCAGCAGGGATGGACAGCATTTGCCAAGACGGCATCGGATCGTACGGGGATCGAGAATCGTTATTGCCTCATCGTTCGGCGCGCTCCTGGAGTGGTACGACCTGTACATCTACGCGGCGCTCGCCGGTACGTTCGCCCATCTGTTTTTTCCACCCGGTAATCCGACGGCGGCGATGTTGTCGAGTCTGGCGGTTTTCGGCGCAGCGTTTGTACTCAGACCGATCGGCGCGATCATTTTCGGCTATATCGGCGACCGGATCGGGAGAAAGCGAACGTTTGGCATGACCATCGTACTCATTGGCGGTGCAACGATGGGCATCGGCTTACTGCCGACGTATTCGCAGATCGGCGTTCTCGCGCCTGTTCTGCTGGTCGTATTGCGCCTCTTGCAGGGACTGGCACTCGGCGGCGAGGTGGGCGGTGCCGCCACGTACCTGACCGAGCATGCGGATAAGCGCCGCCGGGGGCTGGTCAGCAGTTGCCTGCAAATGACGGCGACGGGCGGTCTGGTGCTGTCGATCATCGTCGTGACGATGTCGCGTGCCTGGATGAGCACCGCGATGTTCGATAAGTGGGGATGGCGAATTCCGTTTCTCGTGTCGCTGATTCTTCTCTACACGGCCATCAAGTTGCGTGCGGGGCTGAACGAATCGCCGGTCTTCGAGCAATGCAAGGCTCAGGGAAAGCTCGCTCGCAACCCGATTGCCGCCAGTTTTCTCGACCGGCAGAACCTGAAGAAAGTACTCGTTCTGTTGTTTAGCGCGGCAGCGGGAGTCGGCGTGCTTTACGGCACCGGGCACTTCTATTCGTTCTACTTCGTGAGTACCGTCCTGAGGGTTGATCCCGAGACGACCAACGTCCTGATGGTCACGTCATTGATCGCAGCGGCTCCGTTCTATTTTGTGTCGGGGTGGTTGTCGGATCATTTCGGTCGAAAGTGGATCATGGTACTGGCCTGTCTTGCCGCCGCGCTCACGATTCAGCCGGCATTCAAGGCGCTCACGCACTACGCCAATCCGCAGCTGGAGAAGTTTCTGGCGGACACCGCCATTGACGTATCGGCTAACGACTGCACATTCCGCCTGTTCTCCCCAGCGGTTACCGCGTGCGATAAGACTCGCGACTACCTGAGCCTTGCCGGTGTCTCGTACAGAACGCAGCCCGCGGACGGCACCGGGATGGTCACGACGATCGGCTCGCAGCGGATTGAAGGGTTCGACGCCGCAAAGCTGAAAGCCGCGCTCGAAAGTGCGGGTTGGCGGGAACATGCCGACGAGACCCAGGTCAATAAGCCGATGGTATTTCTGCTGCTCTGGTATCTCATCATACTGTTGACCATGATTTACGGTCCGATTGTTGCCTTCATGGTCGAACTGTTTCCCGCGAACGTTCGGTATACGTCGCTTTCGCTGCCCTATCACATAGGAGCTGGCTGGTTTGGAGGCATGCTGCCGTTCGTCGTTTCGGCACTCAATCTTTCAGTCGGCAACATTTACGCCGGACTTTGGTATCCGATTGGTGTCGCCGCGTTGGCGTTCGTCGTTGGCGCGCTGTTTATGACCGAAACAAAAAATAACGACATCAATTAATCGGTTTAACTTCAATATTGTTTATTCGGAAAATCGTCATGAAGAGAATATTGATAATTGGTGGTGGGTTTGCCGGATTGTGGAGCGCCCTCGGAGCCGCACGCAAGATCGACGAACAGAACATGAACTCGGAAGTCGAAGTGGTGCTGGTGAATCCGACGGCCAATCACAGCATTCGGGTTCGGAACTACGAAGAGAATCTCGAGGAGACGCTGGTCCCTCTGGACGATGTGCTCGATCCGGCGGGCGTCTTATGGCTCAAAGGGGAAGCGACGGACATCGATTCCTCGGCGAAGCGTGTCACCGTGAAGGTCGACGGCGATGCCAGATCGATCTCCTACGACAGGCTCGTACTGGCCTCGGGAAGCCAGCTCGCCTACGCGCCGGTTCCTGGCCTCGCCGAACATGCGTTCGACGTCGATACCTACGCGGGTGCGAAGCGACTGGAACAGCACCTTGAAAACGTCGTGGCGTCCACCGAGGCGGGGAGTCTGACTGCCGTCGTCATCGGCGCCGGCCTGACTGGAATCGAAATCGCGGCCGAATTGCCGAGCAGACTGCGCAGCCTCGCTGCATCTCGTGGAGATTCCCGGAGCGACGGTTCGGACATTCGCGTGATTCTCGCGGATCGCACGCCGGAGATCGCAACGGCTATGGGCGGTGCGCAACCCGTCATCGAGCATGCGCTCACCGAACTGGGCGTCGAGTTGATGCCGGGCATGGAGCTTCAGGCGGTGGACGGCAAAGGGCTGACACTGGCCGACGGAAAGCGAATCGACGCATCGACGATCGTGTGGTGCGGCGGGATGCGGGCCAATGCCTTGACGAAATGTCTTCCTGTCGAGCACGACGCACTCGGCCGCGTTCCCGTGAACGCATACATGCAGGTCGAAGGCGTTCGCGACGTATTTGCGGCAGGCGACGTGGCGCGCGCGCTTTTCGACGGCGAGCACGCGTCGGTCATGTCTTGCCAGCACGGTCGTCCGATGGGGCGATTTGCCGGGCACAACGTCGTCTGCGATCTGTTGGGTCTGCCGATGTTGTCGCTCGACATCGACTGGTATACGACCATTCTCGATCTCGGTCCCTGGGGGGCTGTCTATACCGAAGGCTGGGACCGCAAGTTGGCGGCGCAAGGAGCGCGGGCGAAGAGGGTCAAGGAGACGATCAATCGCCAACGCATTTATCCCCCGCTCACGAGGGACCGCGCGGCCTTATTCGACGCAGCGGCCCCGACAGTCCAGGCGCCCCCGCCTATTAGCCAGCAAAAGGGAGTGGAGTCGAGCGCGGAAGGATAAGCAGAAAATCTCAGTCTGAGATGGCAAAGATGACGGAAGCAGCGGGTCCGCGAGAGATTCCCTGACTTCCGTCACCGACAAAGAAAAAAACGAGACCCCTGGTTTGGAGACAGAAATGCGACTTTATATTTTCCGAAATACGCTCGGAATGGCTCTGCTATTGTCCGGTTATGCGCATGCAGCCGACTCTGTGAGCCTTTACGGAATCATCGATACAGGCATCGAATACGTTTCGCATGCGTCGGGCAATAGCGGGCTGGTCCGCATGCCGAGTCTGACGGGCGAAGTACCGTCCAGATGGGGAATTCGCGGAAGCGAGAGCCTGGGCGGAGGGATCAGTACGGTCTTCACGCTGGAGAGCGGCTTCAATTCGAACAACGGCAGCCTGGGACAAGGCGGCCGGCTGTTCGGCCGCCAGGCCTTTGTCGGCCTCGATACGCCCTACGGATTGCTATCGTTTGGCCGCCAATACAACATGACGACATGGGCATTGGCGGATGCGAATGTCCTCGGCCCGAACATCTATAGCATCAGTTCCGTCGATCCGTATCTTGCCGTTGCACGTAGCGACAATGCCGTTGCCTATAAAGGCACCTTTCACGGTGTGACCGTCGGGGCGACCTACTCATTCGGCCGCGATTCCGCCGGCACGGGAAACACGCCGGGCCAGGGTACGTGTGTGGGTTCGGCGGCCGGCCATATGTCCCAGTGCAGTCAATGGACCGCGATGCTCAAATACGACAGTGCGAGCTACGGCGTTGCAGCGGCATACGACGTACAGCATGGCGGACCGGGCGCCGCCGTCAGCTTCTTCGACGGCATGCCGCCCACACCGTTGACCGGCAATATGGACAAGGACGTCCACACCACGATCAACGGCTATGGCATCTGGGGTTCGTTGAAGTTCGGCGGCGGATGGATCGGCCGGTACGTGACGACGGAAGGGCCCGCGCCCGAGGGACGCTATGACATGTTCTTTGCCAACGCCTCCTATCAGGTCACCCCTGCCTGTCTGATCGACGGGCAGATTGTCAGGATCGTCAATGCGCAGCAGGATACCCGAGCCACGATGGCAATCGTTAGGGGAACCTATTTTCTTTCGAAACGAACCTCCGTCTATCTCCAGAGCGGTTATCTGAGCAATAGCGCCAAGGCGAGCTATACGGTGAGCCTGGGCGGCGGCGGAACCACTCCGCCTGCGGGAACCAGCCAGCTTGGCGTGATGGCGGGTATCAGGACGAGCTTCTGAAGCGGAGATCGTCCATCCACGGAGCGGGGCATCCGGGCGACTTCCTGTGTTGCACGGACCCCGCGGACTCCGCGGACCCGTGGGCGTAACTTGCGTCGGGATGAGGACTCGTATAGGCTTTGAACTACGATCCAATAAATCCTGGTTGTTTATGTCCCACATCAGTTCCGGAGTCGAATACGGCTTGCATTGCCTGCTGTATCTGGCCGACTCCGATGTGTCCACCGGCGGGGCGAGCGTGCGCGATCTCGCCGAGTTGCAGGGTGTTCCCGCCGACTTTCTGGCGAAGCTCTTCACGAAACTCGCGAAGGCCGAAATCGTGGTCGCCACGGAGGGCATCAAGGGAGGCTTCAGGCTGGCCCGGCCCGCTGCTCGCATCACCGTTCATGACGTGGTCGTCGCGATCGACGGCGAGAAAGCCCTGTTCGATTGCCGCGAAATCCGCGCGCGCTGCGCAATATTCGGCGACGAAGCGCCGGGCTGGGCGACGCGCGGCGTCTGTTCGATCCACGCGGTCATGCAGGCGGCGGAAAAAGTGATGCGCTCGGAACTCAAGCGCCACACACTGGCCGATCTCGCTCAGCGTACCGAAAGCAAGGCGCCGGCCGCCTTCGGTACGCAGGTGGTGCAATGGCTCTCGGATCGGGCTGCCAACCGGCGCGGCGACAGGGCCGAACCGGTTAGCGGCCGCAGCCGCAAGCGTGCCTGATCAGGCCACCACGACGAGGCGCGGGTCCGCGCTTGCCAGTGCCGCGGCACGGTCGGCGCCGCTCGGCGGATAGATCCACACGCTGTTGATTTCCGTCTTCAGCTTCTTCGCTTCGGCACCAGTCAGCTTGACCTGACGGTCCCAGCCTTCCGTATAGACGGCGCCCCACGGCCCGAGGTCGAGGCACGTCACGTACTTGGGCTGGCTGTACGGAATCGGCTCTTCGCCCAGCAGGTCTGCCGTGACGTTGTGGCCCGCCGAGCGGCCCAGGGCGATCGCGTGCTGGCAAGCCATCATCGTGTGGTTGCCTTCATCGTCGGTGGCGGCGCGGGCGCAGTCGCCGGTCGCATAGACGGCATCGAGGCCCTTGACCTTCAGGTTGCTGTCGACATGTAGACGTCCGAAGTTATCGCGCTCGGCGGGAATCTGTGCCGTCAGCGTGTTGGCGCGCGCGCCGGCGGTCCAGACGACCGTGTCGGCTTCGATGCGTTCGCCGCTTTCCAGCGTCACGCCTTGCGCGTCGATCGACGCCACGCCCGAGCCGAGCTTCCATTTCACGCCCAGTTCGGTCAGTGCCTGCGTGATGATCGGCCGCGGGCCGGGACCGAGGTCCGGACCGATCGCATCGTTGCGCTCGACCATGATGACGTTCACGTCCGCATCCTGGCCGAGAACCTCGCGCAGGCGGGCGGGCATTTCCGCCGCGGTTTCGATGCCGGTGAAACCCGCGCCGGCGACCACCACCGTATTGCGCCCGGCGCTTGCGGGGCGGTTTGCCAGGCCATGGAGATGGGTTTCGAGCCGCGTTGCGTCGGCGATCTGGTCGACGTTGAACGCATGTTCCTTGAGGCCGGGAATCGGCGGGCTGAACAGACGGCTGCCTGCCGCCAGCACCAGGCGGTCATAGCTCAATTCCTGACGCGAGCTGTCGGCACCGATACCCTCGACCGTCACTTTCTTCTTTTCGACGTCGATGTGGTCCACCTTGCCCTGCACGAACTCGACGCCGACGGTCTTGAAGAGGTCCAGCAGCGGAGCCTTCATGCCGCCGGGGTTTTGCTCGTAGAGGCGAGGGCGGACGTGCAGGGTCGGCTCCGGTGCGACGAGGACGATTTCCACGTCGGTGCGACCGACCATATCGAGCAGACGGGCCGAAGCCAGTGCGCTCCACGTACCGGCAAAGCCGGCGCCGATGACAAGAATCCGTTGTTTCATGTTTTATCGCTCCTGATCTGATGATCGAAGTTGAGGAAGGCATCACTGCTGCCGATAACTGCGATTCTATTTGTCGTAGTTTGGATGCGCAAGCTTTTTTTCTGAAGGGCCACTCGGTTAAAAGGGAGAGATCGGCGGATGTACGCGGATCGGATGGCGCGATCGGCGATCCGCCGGGGTGGCGTGAATCAATCCCGTCCGGCTTCGATGATCGCCTGCGCGAGCCGCTGCGGCGCCGAAAACAGCGTCTCGTGGCTGCCGGGACATTCGACGAGCCGGAACAGTCCCAGCCGCTCGGACAGGCGCGGATGCCACGGCAGGCTATGCGGCATCGCGGTGTCCTGCTGGCAGTTCAGATAGGATTTGCCGAGCGGCAGCGCCGCGAGCGGGCGGCTCAGGGAGATCGCCTCGGTAAAGGTCCGGTACGGCTGAGGATTGAGCTGCGCGTAACTGGAGCGCGCGAGCGCGAGGTCTGCATCGTTGATGAAGCTTTCTCTCCAGACCTCGAATGGCAGCATCAGCGCATTGCCGTTGGCCGCGGCCATCGCGTCGAACAGCGCCGCGTGATGCGGCGGGACCAGATCATTCAGGCACTCGCCGTCCAGCGGCACGAACGCGTTCACATACACGATGCGCCTGAGCCGCTCGGTCAGGCGATCGGCCACGCCGGAGATCACCATGCCCGCGTAGCTGTGACCGACCAGTGTGATATCGAATAATTCGTTATCCTCGATAAAGTGGACCAGCGAATCGATTGCGTCGGCGAGTCCGGTCGTGGCGCGGTCGTCGCCGGGGCGGTTGCCCGCGAGGGTCGGGCAGTGCACGGTGCAGCCGGCCGCGCGGATCGCGTCGGCCACGGCTTCGAACTCCGCACCGGTATGCCATGCGCCATGCACGAGCAGATAGGTATCGGCCATTGTTTGCCTCTCGATGGTTTTCGGGAGGCTTAGTCTAATTCGCGGCGCGGCTGTTGGATCGTTTTGTTCCGCCAACGGGATCGTCCCACGCTGCCAGTCGAAGCTCGCTCAGCGAAACTGTCGACGCAAGGCCTGCGGAGTCGCACCGAGATGCCGGCGGCACACGCGCGCGAAATGGGACGGGTCGGCAAAGCCGGCGCGGTAGCCGACTTCCGCGATCGTCAGCCGGTCGAAGCGCGCTTGTTCGAGCAGTGCTTTGGCGGTCGCGAGGCGGTTTTCGAGTAAGGCGCTGGCGAAGGTCGTGCCGGTGCCGGCGAGACACCGATGCAGGCTGCGCTCGGAAATGCCGAGGCCTTCGGCCAGTTCCTGTGCCGTCACGCGGGGCTCGGTATGACGTTCGCGAATCGCGTCGAGTACGCGCGCACGCAGTTCGGTGGCGGCCGGTGCCACCGCAGGGTCGTGACTATCGCAGGCGAGAGCGAGGAGTGCGCCCAACTGGTCGGCCAGCAGCCGGGCGGGCAGCGGCGGGCGCATCGCCATCTCGGGGGTGAGCTCGCAGGCGAAGCGGCTCAATACCGAACCCCAGCCGCGATGGCCGTCGATGCGCCGCGCGACGTGGTCGCCAGGACGAGGGAGCCAGCGCTCCACCCAGGCGGTCGGCAATTCCAGCGAGAGCGTGTCGGCCGACGACATCAGATGAAACGCGTAGCTGCGGCGCGAATCGACCAGCAGCAGGTCGCCTGGCTGCAGCGCCGCGCGGTGGCTGTCCTGCTCGGCGAACCACGCGAAGTCAGTTTTGCAAAGCAGATAGAAATAGTTTTCCCGCGCGCGGGAAATCGCACGCGCAGTGCGATACACATGCTGCGTGCTGCTCCGTACGCGGTTGATGCCGATGCCTTCGAGCGGCGCCGATTCCAGCGTGCCGTGAAACGAGCTTGCCGACGCGTCGACGGTCATTTCCAGAAAGCCTTCACAGACGGCCTCGCGCCAGTAATCGAGCCGCTCGCGCGGCGATACGGCATCGGTGCTCCAGCGGCGGGTTGCCGGCATTGTCGCCCTGTTCATTCGAATCCTCGTTGCTTGCCGATCCGGTCGGATGGCCAAGTCTAGAGCGTTGGCTGAAACTGTCAACGCGAACCGCCTCGCTCACACGCTCACAATACGTCGCGTAAACGCCGAACCGCTGCGGCCGCTTCTGCGGCGGTTGCGAAGTTGGCAAAGCCCATCAGCAGACCGCCTTGCGGCGATTTGCGCAGCCGCCAGTGACTCAGTGCGTCGACGGCGAGCCCCGCGGCCTGAGCCGCCGCTGTCACGAGTTTGTCGTTTTGCCGTGGGGGCAGGTGAGCGAGCAAGTGGAGGCCACCTGCCTGGGGCTGGATCTGCAGGGCGCTTCCCATCGTCCGCGTCAGGGCCTCGAACAGATAGCCTCGCCGCTCGGCATAGAGCGCGCGCATCTTGCGCAAGTGCCGGGCGAAGTGCCCCTGCGCCATGAAATCGGCGACGATCGCTTGCGGCAAGATGGAACCCGGGCCGGGAAGGTGGTCTGCCCTGTCCCTGAACTTGCCGACGTGCGCCTCGGGAACGACCAGATAGGCCAGCCGCAGGCCGGGGAACAGTACCTTGCTGAACGTGCCGGTGTAGAGCACGCGTCCATTGCGATCGAGGCTCTTGAGCGGGGGCAGGGGGCGACCGTGGTAGCGGAACTCGCTGTCGTAGTCGTCCTCGATGATCCATGCGCGGCGATGCCTCGCCCACTCCAGCAGTTCGAGTCGTCGCGGCAATGACAAGGCCACCCCCGTGGGGCTTTGATGCGTGGGCGTGACGACCGCGAAGCGCGCTTCGGCGGCGCTTCGCTGGCCGAGCGCCACGTCGAGGCCTTCATCGTCGACGGCGATCGGCGCGAGGCGCATCCCGGCGCGTTCCAGATGCTGCCGGGCGAAAATGTACCCCGGCTCTTCATACCAGCCGAGGTCGCCCTGCTGTAGCAACGTATGGCGCACGAGTTCGAGCGCTCCCCGGTAGCCCGCCGTCACGAAGACCTGCTCGTGCGAGCACGCGATGCCGCGCGAGATGCCGAGATAGGTCGCGATGGCATGCCGTAGAGGGGCGTATCCCGCGGGATCGGGGTAGGTCATGGCTACGGTTTCCAGGCTGCGCAGGTTGCGTCCGGCAAGGCGCGCCCACGCCTTGCGCGGAAACTCGTCCAGCGCGGGCAGGCCGAGCTGGAAGGGCCGCACCTCGCTCGCGGCGGCCTGCGGGCGGTGGGATTCGTGAGCGGAATGGACCGCGGCTCTCGCCTTGCCCGGCTCGGCCAGGTTCGCCAGCCGGGGAGAGACAACGGTTCCCGCGGCGCCTCGCGCGACGAAATACCCTTCGCTCGACAGCATCTGGTAGGCCATTTCCACCGTGCCGCGTGCGAGGTTCAGTTCGCTCGCGAGGCTGCGCACCGACGGCACACGATCCCCCGGTTGCAGCTTGCCGGCAGCGATCGCTTCCCGGTAGCGCCGGTACAACTGCAGATAGATCGGCGCGTCTTGCTCCCGGCTCGGCTTCAGGTGCTGCAAATCCATGACAAATGCCCCATTAATTAATTCAGTTTTTGGACCTGTCGAATAGGCCATGATTGTCCTAAATTAGTGTCCGTGTAACAACGGACACGAATACACATGAGCACCTTTCGATTGAGTCCTATCGATAGCGATCAGGACTATCAGGCCAGCTTTGCGGTCATGCGCGAATTACGCCCGCAGCTGACCGACGCCGCCACCTTCACCGCGCAAGCGCGTCGTCAGGCCGGGCAGGGATATCGCTTGCTGGCCGTATGGCAGGGCGATCAGGTCAAGGCCCTGGCGGGCTATCGCCTTCAGGAAAACCTGTTGTACGGGCGCTTCCTCTATGTCGACGACCTGGTGACGGCTGCCGACGCTCGCGGCCACGGCTTGGGCGCCAGGCTGATCGATGCCTTGCGCGAAGAGGCGCGCAAGCAGGGTTGCACGAACTTCGTGCTTGACACGGGTCTCGCCAATTCGCTTGGACAACGCTTCTATTTCCGTCAGGGTCTTCTGGCCGTGGGGATGCACTTCCGTCAGCCGCTCTAGGTCGCGCACGTAACCGCGCACGTAGCGAACCCGACTTCGTTCTAGCAGCTTGCCTTGTTGTAGGAGATTTCTTATGAGTAGCCCGAAACGTTTGCCTTATCACACCCTCTCCCCCGAAGCCTACCGTGGGCTCGGCGCCACCAAAGTCGCGCTGGATAAAAGCAGTCTTGGCAAGGAGCTGATCGAGCTAGTCTGGTTGCGGATGTCGCAGATCAACGGCTGCGCCTATTGCCTGGAAATGCATGCCAAGGCGCTGCGCGCCGGCGGCGTGCCCGATAGCAAGCTGGACAGTCTCGCGGGCTGGCGGGTGAGCGAGCATTTCAGCGAACGTGAGCGTGCCGCGCTGGCCTGGACCGAGTCGCTGACGCACGTGGACCGCACGCACGCCCCCGACGAGGATTACGAGCCGCTCAAGGCGCATTTCAGCGACGTCGAGATTTCGGACCTGTGCTTTGCCATTGTATTGATGAGCGCATTCAACCGGCTGGCAATCGGGATGCGGCAATAACGCGTGCCGCGCGATTCAGGCAATAGCGGCCTCGCGCAGAGTCGTGCCGCGCGACGCCACCGGGTGATCGAACCTGTCAGGTATCTTCGCGCGTGGTCGAGCGGGATCGCATTCCGGTGATGCGTGCATCCTCGCGCGCTTCATGCCGGCCGGCAAACCATGTGTGCACCTGGCTCGCAAAACCCGCCGGGATGCCTTTACCGAGAACCCCGGCTGAGAGCCGGGCGAGACTGGTTTTCGCCAGTTCGTCGCGCAGTACCTTCTCGGCATTGAGCATGACCGCATGAATGCCGCACACGCCCTGAGTTGCCCATCTGGGTGGCCTGTTGTCAAACAGGGCGCAGCGCCCTCTGACTTCCTGACAATCGAACAGCGCTTTGCGCCCCTCGACCGCATCCACCACGTCAAGGACGCTGATTTCCTCGGGCGCGCGGGCGAGGCGGTATCCGCCGCGAATGCCGCCGCTTGCTTCGACGATGCCGGCCTTTTCCAGCTTCGGGAATATCTTCGCGACGAACGCGGTTGGAACGCCTTGAATTTCCGCCAGGTCGCGGCTGCTGGGCCGATGTTCGAGAGGAGCGACGAGCCAGAGAAGGCAGTGCAAGGCGTATTCGACGCCGGTTCCGATGTATGCCATAGCACGAAGTGCCTCAACAGTCTATAACGCAGACTATATCGGGTCGTATTATGGATTGCAAGCGAGCGCGGTGCGGGGCCACGCGTGGAGCGGGCCTCTTTACGCGCTCGCGCCCCGCACGGAAGTGGACGTCAATGGGCCGAAACCTGCCAGATTCGATCGCGGAAAAGACACGCATCTGACGTCGCCTCGCTCGATTCGACCCATATCCAGGCCTGCCGGTCTGACGCGGCGATCGGCCTGGATTCGATCGCGATTAGAGAAGATGGTCCAGAAGATCCGGTCCAAACACTTCGCGATGGATTTTGTCGGCCGGCACGCCTTGCGCCAATAGTGAAGCCCTTTGAGCCTGCATGAAAGGCAACGGTCCACACAGGTAGAAGGTCGCATTGGCGAGATCGGGATCTTCGGCAACCAGCTCGCCTGCTTCCATGCGTCCCGATCTTGTCGGCGCGTTCGCGAGCCCGGTCGCCTCACCGGACTCCACGTAAAAATGAAGCTTCAGGTGCGCAAGCGTGCGTCCGGCCGCCTCGATGTCATCGAGGTGTGCCAGGTAGGCGCGGCTTCTTGCCGCATGGGCAAATACTACCTTGCGATGGGTTCCCTGGTTCGCCAGCGCGTTGAGTACCGACACCATCGGCGTAATGCCGACACCGGCCGAGAGCAGGGCAATGGGGCCTTCGCCGTTGAGCGCAGGGGCGAAATCGCCGAAGGGCTGGCTGACTGCGAGCGTGTCGCCCGCCTGGATGTTGTCGTGAATCCAGTTCGATACCGCGCCAACGGGATTGGCGTTCACCCCCCTCTCGCGCCGTACCGAGATTCGCCATGCCATGCCATTGGGCGCATCCGAGAGGCTGTATTGACGCTGCTGGTAGACGCCGGGCCGCAATTCCACCACGACCGTTACATACTGCCCCGGGTGAAAACTCGCCGGCTGCTCGCCGGATTCCGGCACGAGCGTCAGGCTGACGATGTCTTCGGCCTGCATGACGCGCCCGGTCACTCGCATGATGTTGCGGTGGCCGGGAGCAACGCCGGAGCGCTCGTAGAGCCGGCTTTCCGCCGCGATGAGTTCTCCAGCGATCAGCCAGTAGGCTTCGTCCCAGGCTCCCAGCAACTCGGGCGTTGCGGCATCGCCCAGCGTCGTGGCAATGGCACCGAGCAGGTGTTTTCCTACGATCGGATAGTGCGCGGAGGTCAAGCCCACGGAGGCGTGCTTATGTGCAATTCGTCCGAGGACAGGGGCGAGCGCATCGCTATTGTTGTAGTTTGCGGCATAGGCGAATACCGCGGATGCCAGGGACTGCTGCTGGGAGCCATTGGCCTGGTTGCCCATGTTGAACAGGTTGGTGAGCGACGGATGTTCCTCGAACATGGTTCGATAGAAGAGCTGGGTAATCGCTACGCCATGCTCTCTGAGCACAGGAACGCTTGCATCGATATAGGGCCTTGAATTCTCGGACAGCATGCGAATCTCCAGAAAGACATATTGAAAATGCATCAAATAAGGCAGAGAAGAACCGCGTCCCTGATCTGCTGGCTACTTGATACCGGTAAAATTCTATAAAACATGTATCAGAGATGCAACTTATTGTGTGTACATCCGGAATCTTGTCCCATAAAAAAGACGCATTCTTGGTACATGTTAAGATGCCGGCTTTCTACCAGGGGCGAGACGTCTCCCCTTGTAGCGCGAGTGCAAGCGCGTTCTTCGAGTGGATCCCATGAAGCTCACCGACTATACCGACTACAGTCTTCGCGTCTTGATCTACGTGGCCGTTCATCCCGATGAACCGGTCACGATCCAGCAGATCTCAGATGCTTTCAGCATTCCCAAGAACCACCTGGTGAAGATCGTCCAGAACCTGGGGCAGAAGGGATATTTGCTGACCATGCGGGGGCGCTCCGGCGGCATTCGACTTGGCCGTCCCGCCGTGGACATCAATCTGAAGGAGGTGGTGTGCGCCACCGAGCCGGATTTCGGCATGGTGGAGTGCTTCCGCGACGGCAATCGCTGCGTCATCACGCGAGTTTGCGGGCTGCGTGGTGTTCTGCATCGAGCCCTGCAGGCCTATCTGGACGTGCTCGACGGATATTCGCTGCAGGACCTCGTAGAGAAGCCCACGGCGATCAATCGCACGCTGTCTTTGGGGATACCGGTCGAGGACATTCGGCTGGCCAGCCGCAAGCCTCGATAAGTCTCGCGGCGGCTCATCTGGAGCGTCGTTTTGCCGCAGTCTACCGGTCGTCGCGCAGGCGATAGCCCTGCGTGACACTTCGAGCGAGGCGATGTTAAGTGGTGTTAAGCGGCGCCAGGTAGCGTTAACGCTGGCAACGCCGGCGGGCAACGCTGCCACACTGATTCAAGCCTGCTTGCGTGCTCTTGCGCGCGCAGACGCCGGCTTGTCATCAAGCCGATTAGCCGTGCGATCCGACAGCCATTTGACGACCTGAACCCCGTAGGCCGGGGGAGACTTGTCGGCGACGCGTCGAGCGAGGTCATCCAGTGTGTGCTGCTTCAATTCGCTGCGCATGGCTTTTTCCGCCGCCTGCATGACCGCGTGGACCGAGCAAACGCCTCGCGTTGCCCAACCGGGAGCCGCATGGTCGAAGATTGCGCAGCGGCTGCGGATTTCGCGGCATTCGAACAACGACTTGCCGCCATCGATGGCATCGAGCACGTCGAGCACGGTGATACGATTGGCCGACCGCGCCAGCTTGAACCCGCCTTTGACGCCTTCCGTGGCCACGACCAGCCCGGCCTTGGCGAGCCTGGTGAACAGCTTCGCCACAAACTCGCCAGGCAGGCCCTGAAGCTCGGCCAGATCGCGCACGCTGGCTTCTTCCGCGGCGCCGTGAGGGCGGGTCAGGTACAGCAGGCAGTGCAAACCGTACTCGACGCCCGTGCTGATGTGAGACATGATAACTAAGATAATTTTGATCGTAGTTATGAGGGTACACAACTTTGGCTTTGCCCGCAACCACTACATCATCATCGTATCCTGACGATTTTATAACTGCGACTTACATGATCGCAGTTATGGGATATACTTCCCGCGTAGCTCCTCTCGTCGATGTCCAGTTAAACAGGATGACGAAGTGCATTTGCGATTTCGCAGACCGGCTTAATTCTTGCCGTATGCGCCGCAAAGCGATAACCAGGAAGAGATCATGGATCTGCTGCGCAACATAAAAATTTTCAAGCGGGTGGCGGAAGCCTCGAGCTTCACCGCCGCCGCACGGCAACTGGAGATCACCACCGCCCAGGCATCGCGCGCCATTTCGGAGCTGGAGGTACACCTGCGCACACGGCTGTTACACCGCACGACGCGTCGCGTTGCGATGACGGAGGCCGGCAACCAGTATTTACAGCGCTGCGACGAGATCTGCTCGCTGATCGATCTTTCGGAGGACGAGGTACGTTCCACGCAGTCGTTGCCGGCGGGCGTGCTGCGCATTCATGCGCCGTTGAGCTTTGGTCAGACTTATGTGGTCCCGGCGTTGGTTCGCTACCTGGAGGCTTATCCCGGTGTACGCGCCGATCTGACGCTTTCTCAGGAGACGCCGGATCTGATCGACGAGGGCTTCGACGTGACCTTGCGGATCACCAGCACGCAATTGCCCGATTCGGCGCTCGTCTCCACGCGCATCTGTACGATGCCGAGCGTGCTGTGTGCTTCGCCGGCCTATGTCGAGCGCGAGGGTACGCCCGAGAAGGTGGACGATCTGGCCGCTCATGCCTGTCTGCAACTGGTTACGCCGTATTTGCCGGTCAGCCGCTGGCACTTCGTCGGTCCCGACGGCGCGACGGAAATCGATCTGCCGCCGGGGCGATTGCGCCTGAACTCTCCCGAAGCGCTGGCGAGCGCGCTTGCGTACGGCGCGGGCATCGGACCGCTGCCGATGCCGTCCGCCGTGCCGTTGCTGACGAGCGGCAAACTGGTGCGCGTGCTGCCCGAATTCGAACTGCAGAGCATGACCATCTACGCGATGTACGCATCGCGCAAGTACCTGGACGCGAAGATCAAGGCATGGGTGGAATGCCTGCGTGCGTATGTGGCGCAGGAGATTGGCGCAGGTCGTATCTAGAAGCGGGGGCGAACGCTTCAGTCGTCCGCGAGCGGGGCCGGAATGTACCTGGCGCGCGGGCGCAGCATGAAGGCCTGAGCGCGTTGCTCGACCACATGGGCGCCCCAGCCGGCCGTGCGCGCGAGAATCCAGAGTGCCGCGGCGCTGCCGCGCGGCATATCCAGCGCGCGGGCGAGCGTGACGAGCGCAAGAGCGAGGCCCGGCGTCATGTCCGCCTCGGCTCTCACGCGCTCGACGAACCTGAGCATGTTCGCGACGTCCGGACGATCGGCGCCGCAGCGCGCGGCGAGAGAAAGGATCAGCGCCGCGCGAGGGTCCCCGTGAGGGTACAGCGGATGATTGAAACCGAACAGCGCGACGCCATGATTGCGCACGAGTTCGAGCTTCGCCTCCAGCGCGCTTTCGGTACACGTTTCGAAGAGTTGTGTCTCGACACGCGCCGTTCCCGCACCCGTCGCGTAGCCGACGTGCGCACCGATTGCCGAGGCGATGCAGTTGTAGAGGCTCGCGTCGCTGGAAGCGGCCACGCGCGCGGCGAACGTTGCCGGCGCGAGTTCGTGATCGGCGAGTACGACCAGGGTGGCGTCGACGGCCGCGACGGCCTGCGGCGTCAGCGCTGCGCCGCTCGCGCGCAGCGCGTGCGCGGCGAGACGCTCGCCCGGATTGCGCGCGGCATGGCTGCCTTCCGGTGACAGATAGCCGAAACATCCCGCGAAGGTTTCCAGCATCGTCCTCAATGCGGGCATCGCGGCGCCGTGTGCTATTTCGTGCTGGTCGCGTCCCCGCGTACTGAGCGCGATCGCGAGCATCGCCATGAAGTGGCCGATGTCGGCAGGAGTCATCGTGCGGGAATGAGCGTGCAGTAAGGTTGCCACATCGGCGGGCATATCGACGGCGGGCCAGTCGGCCTCGGCTTCCTGCCAGTTGCCGGTCACGAGAAAGTGCGCGACGACTTCGAACGCATGCCCGCCCATGGCGAGATCGATGGCCGGACGATTGCGGTAAACGGGGCCGCGCTCCTCGATGCTGGTGATGGACGACATCACCACCGGTTCGCCCCAGCGCATCGACGTCGCGGCCGTGACGGCGCGAGGCAGGCGTCCACGGCCGCGTGCCGCGAAGCGTTCGACGTCTTCCCGCGCATAGAGATGCCGGTTCGTGCCTTCCGCGGGGGTGCTGCGAATCAGGCCACGGCTCACATAGGTGTAGAGCGTCGCGGTTTTTACGCCTAGCGTCGCGAGTGCCTCCTCCCGGGTCAGGAAATCCTTCTTCGGTTTCATGGTCGATTTTCAGAATCAATCTTGATCGACTTTCGGCGAGTTCCTAGTATCACTGCCGAGATCGATTGATCGAGTATAGCTGCGAACCCAGGCGGGGCGAAGGCAGCCCGGTAATGGACGAGTCGCAGCGAAAAGAACCCCATTGAAGAGGAGATCGCAATGAGCGACGCCGCGCGCGAAGTTCCCAGTCCAACCGTGGCCGCGGAAAGCGGGCCGATAACATGGCACGTCGATGACCGGCCATGGGTTCCGTTGACCGGTCTGTTCATCAACCGGTCCGGCTACAAGACCCTCACCGATGCCGCCTATACCGGCAACGCCTACAGCATCGAACTGACATCGGTCGGACCGGGCGGTTCTTCGCCCACGCACGTCGAGCCGCACGCGCATCTGTTCTACGTGCTGTCCGGCCGCGGCGAGGTGACGGTCGGCGACGAAGTCAAGGACGTGAAGGCCGGATCGGTCAGCCCGATTTCGGCCGGCGTGCCGCATTCGTTCCGCAATCTCGGTGAAGACGCGCTCGAGATGCTGGTCGTCTACCATCCGCCGCGCGTGCGCAAGCCGGTGGCAAGCGATCGGCTCAATGCGACGGTGTGCGCGATCCATCGCGAGGCCAGGGGCATCGTCAGTATCGAATTGACGCCGCAGGCAAACGAGGCGTTTCCGCCGTTCGACGCGGGTTCGCATATCGATCTGCATTTGCCCGACGGCATGGTACGCAGCTATTCGCTTTGCAATGCGCCGGGCGAGACGGGGCGTTACGTGGTGGGCGTTTATCGCGTGCCGGAGAGCCGGGGCGGCTCGCGCTACATTCACGACGGCCTGCGCGTGGGCTCGACCATCGAAATTTCGAAGCCGCGCAATAACTTTCCGTTGCACGAAGACGCCGCGCATAGCGTGCTGATCGCAGGCGGTATCGGCATTACGCCGATTCTCGGCATGGTCCGTCGCCTGATGGCTTTGGGGCGCCCGGTCGAACTGCTGTATTGCGCGCGTTCGCGTAGCGATGCGGCATTCGTCAAGCAGATCGAAGCATTCGGTTTGCCGGTGACGTGGCATTTCAATGACGAGCACGGGGATCGGGTGGATCTGCGGCACTTTCTGGCAAGCCGTCCGGCGGATGCGCATTTCTATGCATGCGGTCCGGCGTCGATGCTCGACGACTTCGAGCGGCTCTGTGCCGAACTGGGGCGGGAGCATGCGCATGTGGAGCGCTTTGTTGCACGCGATCTGCCGGCCACGCAGCAGTCGAGCTATGAAGTCGAACTGCGGCGCACCGGGCGCAAGCTCGCGGTGACGCCCGCGAAGTCGCTATTGCAGACGCTGCTCGACGAGGGCATCGAGGTCGCGCATGGCTGCACGCAAGGGCTTTGCGGCGCATGCAAGACGCGCGTGCTCGAAGGAGAGCCCGATCATCGCGATTCGGTGCTGACGTCTGCTGAACGCGCGAGCCATGCCGTGATGACAGTCTGCGTGTCGGGCTGCAAATCGGGGACGCTCGTACTCGACCTGTAGTTCGCAGGGGTAAGGGCATGCACTGCTCCGCTAGAAGCACTTGCAAAGAGTAACAAGGATAATTATAGTCCGTGTTACATTGGGTACGCGAAATTCCGCGTCCCATCAACTTTGGTTTATCGATTCACTGGAGAGTGCGTCATGAAAATCCTGCACATCGATTGCAGCCCGAGGGAAGACTCGCATAGCCGGAAACTTTCGGCTGCCATCGTCGCGCGACTTCTCTCCGTGGATTCCGCCGTGTCCGTCGTGCGCCGCGATCTGGGCCGCCATCCCATCCCTCATACGGAGGCCGGCTATGCCACGGTGCTGTCTTCGCCGGGAGCATTGGCTTCCGTGCAGGCGGACGCGGCCACGCATCTGTCGGAGCAGTTGATCGGAGAGATCGAGGCTGCGGATATTCTGGTCGTGGGTACGCCGATGAACAATTTCACGGTGCCTTCCGTACTCAAGGCCTGGATCGATCAGATTCTCCGGATGGGCCGCACGATCGGCGTCGCGCCGACAGGGGAAAAGATCGGTCTGCTGCAGGACAAGCCGGTTTATATCGGCATTGCTTCCGGCGGAGTTTTCACGGGCGCTCGCGCGAAACAGCCGGACTTTCTGACGCCTTATCTGACGGCTGCATTCGGCTGTGTGGGATTGAACTCCCTGCAGTTTTTCGCCTTGCAGGCCACCGCGTTTCTCGACAACGATCAACTGACCGCGGAGCGTGATGCCCTGATCGCCACCATGGATACGGCAGGAATCGGCGCCGTGCGGCTGGAACGGCGCGACGGCCAACCGGGCTGATGGCTTTAACTCATGAAACAACGTTCACTCCAGGATGACACCATGCTCGTCAGAGAAGAGAATGCAATAGAGAGCGCTGGGCGCCTGGCGGTGCAAAGCATCGACCCGGCCGTATTCATCGCGCCATTGGCCGCGGCAGCCTATCCCTTCCTGCTGATGCTTTTTCATGTACTGGTCGGGTCTCCCGGGACGACGCCGACCGTCATCGATATCGCCGCTGCGGCGTTCGTGCTGGTGTTCTCCTTTGCCGCGCCCGTGCTCGGGATCGCAGTCGCATGCCGGCCGCACATTCATACCGGTTTTCGTCGTCTTGCCTACTTCAGCGTAGTCGCACCGACCTTGTATGTCTTTCTCGGCGTCGTGCAGACTTTGCTAAGCAGTCCCATTCCGGATCCCTGGGTCTGGTGTGTCATCTGGATCGCAGCTGTGGTGGGCGCGCTCCGTCATACCGGCGACGAAACGCGCCGCACCGTGGCGCCGGGTCTTGGAAAGTGGCGGGTCGCTCACGGCGTAAGCGCTGTGATCCTCTGCTTTTATGTGCTTTTCCACCTGGGGAATCATCTGACAGGGTTGATCGGCCCGAGCGCGCATGCCGCGGTCATGGATGTCGGCCGGTCTGTCTATCGGGACAGATTCGTCGAGCCGGTGCTGGTTGCCGCCTTCCTGTTCCAGATCGTCAGTGGTCTCTATCTGAGCTGGCGCTGGAGCGAAACACGGCATGATTTCTTCCGTACTTTCCAGATCGCCTCAGGTGCGTATCTTTCCCTGTTCATCCTGGGGCATATGAACTCGGTTTTCATCTACGCGCGTTGGTATCTGCACATTCCGACCGACTGGAACTTCGCGACCGGCGCGCCGACGGGTCTTATTCATGACCCATGGAACATTCGCCTGCTGCCGCACTATGCACTCGGCGTGTTCTTCGTATTGGGCCACCTCGTTGCAGGTTTCAGAGTCGTACTCAATGCCCATGGCATGGATCGACGCATCGTAAACCGGGCCTGGTTTGCCGGTGTGGCCGTGAGTGCCGTTATTGCGGCAGCCATTATCGCCGGCATGTGCGGTGTCAGGATCTAACGTACGGTAGTAGGGGCGAGGCGTGGCTCACACGACCTCGATATCGAGGCATGACGCCATGTTCTGGCGTCCTGCCTCAATGAATCACGGCTAAACGAAGCGCGAACACGGCCGGCAACATCGGCCGGGACGCTTGAATCGGTAAACGGGCTCGGTGGAAAAACACCTTGTCCGTTTTAGTGTTAATCGGGGCCGTACTCCATGAAAGGCCTGAACAGCGGGGATCTCACTCGATCCAGTTAAAACGCTGCTAGCTGCAATTCATATTTTGCGCTTCAACCCCAGGTGATTGGTCCACATAATCTGCGCACTGATATTCGCATAACGAGCGAATGCAGTTATTCAGAGGAAAGACCATGGGTTCCACAATCACCGAAAAAATCATGGCCCGTGCAGCGGGCCTGGATTCGGTTGCGCCGGGCGATGAAGTGATGGTCAAGCCGGACTTCGTGCTGGCATACGACTTCCCCGGCTACACGAATGTGTACTTCAGCCAGCTGAAGAAAGACCTCGGCATCGAGCGGATCGCCGAGCCCGACCGGTTCGGGCTTTTCATCGATCACATGGTTCCCGCGATCTCGGCCGACGAAGAGGTCTTTCATGGCGAGACCCGGCAGTGGGCATCGGAGAACCGTGTTGCGCTTTTCGAGCGAAAGGGCATCGGGCACCAGGTTGCCGCCGAGGCGGGTTATGCCGTTCCCGGCGCGCTGGTCGTCCATTTCGATCCGCATATCAGCCAGTTGGGGACGTTCGGGACCCTCGCGCTCGGCATTCACCGGAACATGCTCGAAGCCTATTCGCGCGAGCGCATTGCGCTGCGCGTGCCGCATACCGTTCGCATCGACCTCAAAGGCAAGCTCAATGCGGGCGTGATGGCGCGAGACGTGTTGCATCACATCGTGAGGCAAATCGGCTCGGGCGGCTGCCGTTTCAAGGTCATGGAATTCGCGGGAGCGGGGCTCGACGCCTTTTCGATCGAGGGGTTGCAGACGCTGACCGGGCTTGCGATGTTCACCGGCGCCATTTCCGCCATCGTGAATCCGGACAAGGAGCGCCTGCGCGTTGCCCTGCCGAGGGCAAGGAAGACCATCGAGCCGCTCTACAGCGATCCCGACGCGCATTACTCCGCGATTCACGAAATCGATTTGAGTGCGATCGAGCCCATTGTCGTCGTGCCGCCCAGCCCCGCGAACACACGCGACCTGCGGGATTTCATCGGCTTGCCCGTGCAGGCCGGATATCTGGGGTCGTGTGCATCGGGACGCCTGGAGGATCTGAGGGCGGCAGCGGCTGTTCTGCGTGGCCAGACAGTCGCCGACGGATTCAACCTCAACATCGTGCCGACGTCCCGGCAGATCATGCTCGATGCCGCGCGCGAAGGGATTCTCGCGGCGCTCGTCGAAGCCGGCGCCTTTGTCTCGTCGCCCAGTTGCGACTACTGCTACGGACGCATGGGAACACTATCCGCGGGACAACGCGCCGTTTCCACGGGCACGCTCAATGTTCCGGGACGCATGGGCAGCGCCGACGCGGAAATCTTTCTCTGCAACGCTGGCGCTGTCGCGGCCGCGGCGATCGAAGGCTGTATTGCCGACCCGCGCGAATACCTGTGAGAACGAACATGAGCCTGAAAAATCTTCGCGGGCGTATTGCATTCGTGTTTCCCGACGATGACTACGACGTCGACCAGATTGTCGGCGTCAAGAATATCCGCATACAGGACGCCGGAGAATTGCGGCGCATCGTGATGAAATCGATCGACCCCGATTTCGTCTCGACCGTTCAGCCGGGCGATATCCTGATCGGCGGCCACAATTTCGGCTATGGTCATCCTCACTATCCCCCGATGACCGCAATGCGCGATCTGGGCATTTCCTGCGTCATCGCGGAGTCGTTTTCGCCGGGCTACTGGTGGGGCGAAATGGCGGAAGGATTTCCGCAGATTACCTGCCCAGGCATTCTCGAATTCGCGCAGCGGTGGGATCAGCTCGAAGTGGTCTGGAGCGAAAACATCGTCAGAAACAGAACCTCGGAGCGCTCGCTGCCGTTTGAACCGTTCGGCGCTTCCGAGCTTCAGATCATCGGCGAGGGCGGTCTTGTCAAATATCTCCAGTCTTTATCTTCCAGCCGCCCGTGATAGGCGCTCAAGCAATGACAACACTCCTACCCATTCGACAATCCGGTGAAGTATCGGCTGTCCTCAGAGGCGCGGCGAACGAAACCCGTGCCCTCGTCATTCCCGGTGCGTACGACGCGTTTAGCGCGAAGCTCGTCGAGAGCGCGGGATTTGGCGCCGTCTATGTCGGCAGCTATGCGACTGCGGCCGCCGCCTACGGCATGCCCGACGTCGGCAGCCTGACGCTGGACCAGCTCGTCGACCATGCGCGAAAAGTCGTCTCGGCGGTTTCGGTGCCGGTGATCGCCGACGCCGAAGGCGGTTTCTTCGAGCCCGGCAATATCTGGCGCACGGTACGCGAATTCGAGCAGGCTGGTGTCGCGGCCATTCATATCGAAGACCACGCCGGCGGCAAACACACCCATTTGCCGCAACGTCTGATTCCGCTCGAGCAGATGCTCGCGCGACTGCGCGCGGCGCTCGACGCGCGCAGTTCCGCGGACTTCATCATCATGGCAAGAACCGATGCGATGTGGGCGCTGCAAGACGAGAACGAAGCGATTCGCCGTATCAGGGCCTTCGCGGAGATCGGCATCGAGTACATTTTCGCCAATGGCGCGACGCCGGAAACGTTGCGGCGAATTCGCAGGATGGTGCCCGCGAAATACGTCACCATCGGTCATCCCTCGGTGACCGATCGCAGCCAATGGGACGGCGCCGCGGATATCGTCCTCGATTACGGATTCTGCCTGCAAGCCGTGGCGAAATCGCTGGGGGCGGCGCTGGCAACCTATCGAAGCTCGTCGGATACGAGCCGCACCGACGCTTATATCGAGCCTGCCGATGTGTTCGAAGCACGTCTTGGCTACGACGCGTTTACGGAGCGGGCGAATCGCTATATCTGATTCGCTCACTCACCGGATCGCGCATATGCCGCGCGTGATCCGGCTTCTCCCTGGCCGACCTCAGCGCCGGATAACCGCGAAAACCATCCGGCCAGCGCGGAGGTTGCGCAATCCAATGATCAGGATGTCATACGAATGAGAACCGAACCGGCTCAATTACTTGCCGACCATTTTGCCTTCCTCGAAGGTCCGCGCTGGTACGGCGGCCATCTCTGGGTTTCCGATATCGCGGACATGAAGCTTTATCGCGTTACCGTTGAGGGCGATCGCGAGGTCGTCTGCGAGGTTCCGCATCGCCCGTCGGGGCTCGGCTTTCTGCCGGACGGCACGCCGGTCGTCGTGTCGATGGTCGACCGGAAACTGATGCGTATCGTCGACGGCAAGCTGGTGCTGCACGCCGATTTGTCCGCACTCGCGCCCGCCGATCTGAACGATCTGGTCGTAGACGGGCAGGGGCGAGTCTATGTCGGAAACTTTGGCTACGATCTCTTTGGCGGTGCCGGCAAAGCGCCTGCCGATCTCTACGTCGTGGAACCGGACGGCGCGGCGCGCGTCGCCGCAAGCGGATTGGATTTTCCTAACGGCGTGGTACTGAAGGACGGTGGGCGGACACTCGTGGTTGCGGAGTCATGGTCGAATCGCCTCACCAGCTTCGAGCGGGATGACAAGGGCAATCTTTCGGGGCGCCGCATCTATGCGGACCTGAATGAGCATCAACCCGATGGCATCTGCGTCGATCGCGAAGGCGGCGTATGGGTGCCGTGCTTCAATACCGGGGAGGTGCTCCGTGTTCTGGACGGCGGTGTCGTCACGGACAGGATTTCGCTGGGAGACCGGCGCGCCGTGGCTTGCCAACTCGGCGGCCATGACGGGCGGACGCTGTTTTGTTGCACGTTCGACGGTCCACCGGAAGATCTGATGAGCCGAAAGCGGCTGGCCGCGATATATACATTGCGTGTTGCGATTCCAGGCGATGGATGCAACGTTGCGTGATGTTGCCGCGCGCTTCATCGGGCGCGGATTCATCGTGTGCGGATACGGCGTGTCAGCGTGCCTTGGCGCGGGAGAACCGGCCGGCTCTCCCGCCGTGTCCTTTCGTGCGTTACGCGGACGCCACTCGCGCAACGGCCCTGAGCAATGGCGCAGGCGTTGCCGGCAGCGCAGCGATCTTTGGCGAAGCCTGGTCCTGAGTGTCCGTTAACGCATCGAGTTCGCGCTGCATCTGTGTCAGCCCTTCCTGAATCGTCGTTCGAAGATGCTCGATCAGGGTGCGAACCTTGGCGTGCGGGTAACGTCCCGGAGCGTATATCGCGTACACGTTAAACGGGCGAAGCCGATATTGCGGAAGCACCCTCACGAGCGCGCCACTGCGCAGATCGTCGAACACGCTGTAGACCGCGAGCGCACCGATGCCGGTGCCCATACGCAACGCATGAGCGAGCGCATCGGGCGTATTCACTTGGAACGGCGACGCGTTCACGGGCACCGTCATGGCGCCATTCGCATTTTCGAGGTGCCATTCGTTGGCCGGCCCAATAGGACTCGCAAACCGCAGCAGTGTGTGGTTCGCAAGATCGGCCGGCTCGCCGGGTTCGCCATGCGCGGAAAGATACGCCGGCGAGGCGACGAGCACGGAATGCGTCGTTCCGAGAATGCGGGCGACATAGCCGGAATCCGCGAGTTGCGACGCGCATATCAGCGATACGTCGTAGCCGTCTTCGACAAGGTTCGGCACATCCTGCTCGACGCCGAGTTCGACCGTTACGTCGGGATGATCGGCCTGATAGGCGAGCAGCGATGCGGTGACGAAACGCTGGGCGAGCCCGGGTGACGAATGCACGCGCAGATGGCCCGAGAGCGTGGTCACCATGCTGCGTGCCTCGGCGTGTGCGAGATCGACATCGGCAAGGATGGCCTTGACGCGCTCGTAATAGCGCGCTCCCGCTTCGGTCAGCGAGAGATGGCGGGTGCTGCGGCGGAGCAGCGTGGCCTGCAACTGCTTCTCCAGCGACGAAACAGCGCGCGAGATCTGGGCCGTGGTCGTATCGTTTTCATGCGCGACGGCAGTGAAGGTGCCGGCTTCGACGACGCGAACGAACATGCGCATGCTTTGAATGGTGTCCATGACAGACGTTCCTGCTAAAGCGCCGAAGCGAATCCGGCATGGACGTATAGTGCTCATTTTTGACGTTTATGTCAAGAATGAGCATTGCTGCCGTTGAGCGACGCTGTGCTCGATTACCGGCATCGGATGAAAGGGTGAGTATCCGTCGTGCCGCTTAAACAGCGGAATACTGCTGCCTACACTGGGAACCACGACGAAGCACAGCCAAGTCGTCAGCTATATCACCCTTTCCAATGAGGTATCGATCATGAAACGCAGACTCGTTTTTTCCCTTCTGGCACTCTCGTTTGTTCCGGCGCTGACATTTGCCCAATCCGGGCATTCCGTCACTCGCGCCGAGGTTCGCAGCGAACTGGCCCAGCTTCGGCAGGCCGGATACGACGGCGATACCGACGCGTCTTACCCGACAAAACTTCTGGAAGCGCAGAGCCGGATCGCCAGCGGCCACGTCGGGACGTCGGCGACGGACGTAGGCGGCCGTGTTAGTGGATCGTCGCAGTCCGGCGTAGCCGTGCGGGGCAATACAGGCGAAATCCCCGGTCTGCGGTCGATCTATTCCGGCAATTGAAGTTCAGGGCGGACTTTTCAGTGCCGAGATCCGCAGAGTGGACATCGGTGCGATCCATCACGCGCACGGAACCGATGGACCGCCCGCACGCTTCGGATTCCGTAGCGTATTCGTTTTCTCTATGGCAGGCACCTCACGCCCCTCGCTATAGGCACAGGCAGCTGTACCTATAGCGAGGGGCGTGACGACAGTCCGTTTGAGACCACGGAATAGCCGGTTATATTTTTTCCAGCGTAGGATACAGCTCGATATTTTCCTTCTGAATCCGCTCGTGAAGCGCCTTGAATACCAGGTTCGCTTCGGACCGGAAGCCGTCGGCGTCGTCGGCGATGCGTCGAGCGGACAGCCATTTGCCGGCAAACTTCATGTAGGCCGCGCTCAGATCCCCCATTTCCGCCTGGTAGCGATGGCCCAATACCGCATGCGACCGGTCGGACGATTTCTGCAAGGCCGGATACAGCACCGCGTCCTCGACCGACAAATGCAGCTTGATGGTGGCGCTCATGGAGACAATCTGCCTTGCGATCTCCGCGGCGTGTTCCGCAACGCCGGCTTGACTGAGGCTGCGCAATTGCGTCACGGTACTCATGATCTCAATGTGCTGTTGTTTGAACTTGTCGATATTCATGTCACTTTCTCTTTGGCCATTTGATTTTCTATTTGCTGTGTTCCCCATGCGAGGAAAATCGAAACGATATCAATCGGGCCGTGCAGCAGACAGGTGCAAGAAATGAGCATCGAATCAGGACATCTGCAACATGCGCATGAGATCGGGTTGGGTCAAAGGAACGAATAGCGTTTATCGATTGGCGTTTCGCCATTCACGATATCGGGCGGCCAATTTTCGTGTGCGAATCCGATCGATAACGAGACTGTAGACGGCCGAATACGAACGCCCGGGACGACGTCCCGCGGCGATGGCATAAAGCCGGCGCTTCACGAGCGCCATGGTCGCGAGCCCGGCCGCTGCCTTGTCTTGCCAGCGGACCGCAACGAGCGGCGCATCGACCGGCTGACCGTCATGCCAGCGTTGCGGCAGGTCCGGCACGGATGCAAGCGCGGTGGCCATGCCGACAACCGCGACGCCCGCGTCGAGCACCGATTCCGCGATTGCCTGCCGGCGGATGCCGCCGGTCGTCATGACGGGCATGCGGGCCACGGCGGCGATCTCGCGCGCGAACCTCAGAAAGTAGGCTTCGCGGGCGAGCGTGCGGCCGTCCACGGTACGTCCCTGCATGGCAGGACTTTCGTAGCTTCCGCCCGAAAGCTCGACCAGGTCGACGGCTTCGTTGTTGAGCCACAGCACGATTTGCCGGGCGTCATCCTCGGAAAATCCGCCGCGCTGGAAATCGGCGGAATTGAGTTTGACCGCGACGCCGAATGCCGTGCCGACGTGCTCGCGCACCGCGCGCACGACGGACAGCAGCAGCCGCGCGCGGTTCTCGAGTGAGCCGCCCCATGCGTCGTCGCGTCGATTGGTCAAGGGGGACAGGAATTGCGAGATCAGGTAGCCATGTGCCGCGTGGATTTCGACGCCGTCGAAGCCGGCCGCCTGAGCCGCCGCCGCGGTATCGGCGAAACGCTCGACGACCTCGTGGATTTCGCCGGCAGTCATGGCACGCGGCCGTGCAAAAAGCTTGCTGTGGCGCCCGAGGTCGAGTGCGATCGCGGATGGCGCCCAGGCGTCATGCCCCAGCGCCGCGATGACCTGGCGGCCGGGGTGATTGATCTGCATCCATGTGCGCGCGCCGTGCCGCCGCGCTGCTTCGGCCCAGCGCCTGAACGGTTCGAGAGGCGTGCCGCGCTCCAGCACGACACCGCCGGGACCGGTCAGGGCGCGCCGGTCGATCATCACGTTGCCGGTAATCAGCAGGCCGGCGCCGCCCGCTCCCCACGCGGCGTAGAGACGCCAGAGCGCGGGCCCCGGCAGTTGTCCGGCGTCGGCCAGATTCTCTTCCATCGCGGCTTTCGCGATGCGGTTCGGCAGGGTATGACCGTTGGGGAGAGGAAGCGGAGCGAACAGTGGCGATACCATCGGGCGGTCTTTTCGTCTTGGAAACGGCGCTTATACTAGGTTTCAAGTTCACTTGAAGGTCAAGTCAGATGAAGATTGGAGAACTTGCCGCGCGCACCGGCATGGCCGCTTCGGCAATCCGTTTCTACGAACAGCGCGGCTTGTTGCCTGCGGCCACGCGCGGGGCGAACGGTTACCGGATCTACGACGAATCGGCGGAAGAGCGGCTCAAGCAGATTCAGCTGGCGCAAAAGCTCGGCTTTACGCTGGACGAAATGCAGACGGCGATCAAGGAAATGGGGGATTTTTCGCAGGACGGGCTGCTCGGACGGATCGATCGGAGGCTAGGCGAAATCGATGCGCTGCGCACGCGGCTCGACGAGCAGCGCCGTGTACTGCTCGGGGTGCGCGACGCGCTTCAGGCCGAGTGGGCGGCGGGGCGTTGCTTCAAGGTGGATCGGTTCGAGGAGCGGCAGGGCGTGGCGCGCCGCGCCGATGCCGCGCTGCCGCGCAAAGGGGCGAAGCTCCGCTGAGCGGGTCCGGGCCGGAGCCGGGGCGATCTCCGTTGCGATTGGCCGACACGGCCGCTTCTGTTCGACGCGTAAAATGGCGGGCTATCGCAAGCGAGCACAGGCACGCGCCGCCGGACCACGTCGCCGGGCGGTCGCGCCTGCCTTCGCCGGTTTGAACAGGAACGCACGCGGATGTCGTCAGTTTTCTTCGATCGGGAAAGCATTACGGAATGGCTCGGTGACTGGACGGTCGCGAAAGCGCGCTCGGTAGGCGCGGTCAGCAACGTGACGTGGCAGGGCGCGACGCTGAGCGGCGACGTGCAGGGCTCGCGGCCGCGGCCGTACCGGACGCGCGTGCGTTTTCGCACCGACGGCGGTTCGCCGTGGGCGCAAAGCGACTGCACGTGCCCGGTCGGCCGCGATTGCAAGCACGTCGCGGCGCTGCTGCTCGCGGAACTCGACTATCACGACGAGATGGATCACATCACGCAGGTGGAAGAAGAGAGCGGCGAGCGCAGAGCGGATGCTTCCGTCGCGGAGCCGACGATCGTCGCGCCCGGCGAGCCGTCGTCGAGCGTGCGTCCGGAACTCGTGAGCTGGCTTGAACGTTTTCGCGCCCGCTCGCAAGCGGCCGATGCCGCCGCGAAGAAAGCCGAGGTGCGCAAGGCGGGCGCCGCCCGCTCCGAAACGCTGGTCTACCGGCTCAACTGGTCGCGTTTTCAGATGCGCCACGAAGTCGTGCTGCACCGCGCCCGCTGCGCGGCCGACGGCACGATCGTCGAAATCGGCGAGACCTGGGACGACGTCGAGGCCGCGCTTCTGAAGCAGCCTCGCTTCGTGTCCGACGAAGACCTGTCGATCCTGCGCGGCCTGTGGCTTGGCCGCTCGCGCGAGGATTTCGGCCAGTTCGTGCTGCGCGGCGCGAGCGGCGCCGAGACCTTGCAGAAGCTGATCCTGACCGGCCGCCTGTTCTTCGACTTCGGAACCGCACCGGGCGAGGCGGGGCCGAGGCCGCTCGCGCGCGCCGCCGACCGGCCCGGCCGCATCGAATGGGAGCCGCTGGCCGACCGGCGTCTGCGTCCGGTGCTGCGCACCGAGCCGCGCGCGAGCATGGTGCTGCCGACCGAGCCGGTCTGGTACGTCGACGGCGTCGCGCACGAGGCCGGTATCGTGCCGCTCTCGCTGCCGTTCCAGCAGTTGCCCGATTACCTCGCCATGCCGCCGATCTCGCTCGCCGAGGCGCCGCTCGTCGCGTCGGTATTGCGCGAGGTGGCGCCGGAACTGCCGCCGCCGCCCACTCACGAGGCGTCCGCGCTGCGCGTGATCGACGTCGATCCGGTGCCGGTGCTCACGCTCGACAGCCATGAGGCCGCGGGCGCAAAAGCGGCGAAGGCGGCGAAAGCGGCGGGCCCGCGCAAGTCGGCGGCGCTCGAACTGGCCGCCGTGAGCTTCGACTACGACGGCGTCAGCATCAACGCCGACAGCGGCGTGACGCTCGTGCCGCTGCCCGGCGGCGATGTGATCCATATCCGCCGCCGCTACGAGGCCGAGAAAAAGCGCCTGCTCGAACTGCGCAAGACCGGTCTGCAGAAGGTGCCGACGCGCAGCGTCTATGCGTCGCGTCTCTTGCCCGACACGATGCTCGGTCTGCCCGATGCCGATGCATGGTCCGGGTTCGTCAACGAGGCGGTGCCCGAGCTCGTCGCCAAGGGCTGGCGCGTGACGATGGCGCCGGAGTTCCGCTACAACGTGATCGAGATCGACGCGATCGACGGCACCGCGCGCGAGGCCGGCGACGGCTGGTTCGATCTCGAGATGGGCATTCGCGTCGGCGAGCGCAACGTGCGGCTCGAGCCGCTGCTTGCCGACCTGTTCCGGCGCGACCGGCGCTGGCTTGGCGGCGCGCTCGAAACGATCGGCGACAGCGAGCCGATCGAGCTGAAGACCGAGGAAAACAAGCGGCTGCGGCTGCGCGCCGATCGCCTGAAGCCGGTCGTGCGCGTGCTCGTCGATCTGTTCGACTCGCTCGGCGGCGCGCTCGCCGAAGGTGCGCCGCTGCGCGTGGCCGCCGTCGATGCCGGCCGGCTCGCCGCGCTCGACGACACCGGCCGCTGGCAATTCAGCGGCGACGACTCGATCCGCGAACTCGCGCGCCGTCTGCAAGCCGGGCCGGGGCTGCGCGCAGTGCCGGTGCCGCGCGGTCTGAAGGCGGCGTTGCGCGCGTATCAGCAGCAGGGCCTCGACTGGATGCAATTTCTGCGCGAGCAGGATCTCGCGGGCGTGCTCGCCGACGACATGGGCCTCGGCAAAACCGTGCAGACGCTCGCGCATATTCTCGCGGAGAAAGAAGCCGGGCGGCTTGCGCGTCCCGCGCTGATCGTCGTGCCGACCACGCTCGTGCACAACTGGCGCGAGGAAGCGCGCCGCTTCGCGCCGGAGTTGAAGGTGCTCGTGCTCAACGGGCCGCAACGCAAGGAGCGCTTCGAGCAGATCGGCGCACACGAGCTGATCCTGACGACCTATGCGCTGCTGTGGCGCGACCAGAAGGTGCTGGCCGAACACGACTACCACCTGCTGATTCTCGACGAAGCGCAGTACGTGAAGAACGCGTCCACCAAGGCCGCGCAGGCGATTCGCGGGTTGCGCGCGCGGCATCGGCTGTGTCTGACGGGCACGCCGCTCGAAAATCATCTCGGCGAGCTATGGTCGCAGTTCGATTTTCTGCTGCCGGGCTTTCTCGGCACCCAGAAGGACTTCACGCGGCGCTGGCGCAATCCGATCGAGAAGAACGGCGACGACGTGCGCCGCGCGCTGCTCGCGCGCCGCATCAGGCCGTTCATGCTGCGCCGTCGCAAGGACGAAGTCGCGAAGGAACTGCCGGCCAAGACCACGATTGTGTGCCCGGTCGATCTCGAAGGCGCGCAGCGCGATCTGTACGAGACGGTGCGTATCGCCATGCAGGAAAAGGTGCGCGCGGCGGTCAGCGCACAGGGGCTCGCGCGCAGCCACATCATCGTGCTCGACGCGTTGCTGAAGCTGCGCCAGGTGTGTTGCGATCCGCGGCTGGTCGCCGCAGCCGGCGTGGCCGGCGGCGCTGCCGCGCGTGGCGAGCGCCAGATGCGCTCGGCCAAGCTCGATCTGCTGTTGTCGATGCTGCCCGAGCTGATCGAAGAAGGGCGCCGCGTACTGCTGTTCTCGCAGTTCACCGGCATGCTCGCGCTGATTGCCGCCGCGCTCGACGAAGCCGCGATTCCCTACGTGATGCTGACCGGCACCACGGCCGATCGCGTGACGCCCGTCGAGCGGTTCCAGCAGGGCGACGTGCCGCTCTTCCTGATCAGCCTGAAAGCGGGCGGCGTGGGGCTGAACCTGACCGCCGCCGACACGGTGATCCACTACGACCCGTGGTGGAACCCCGCCGCCGAGAATCAGGCCACCGACCGCGCGCACCGGCTCGGCCAGGACAAGCCGGTGTTCGTCTACAAGCTGATCGCGGCGGGCAGCATCGAGGAAAAGATCGTGGCGTTGCAGGAGCAGAAGGCCGTGCTGGCCGACAGCATCCTCGCGGAAGACGCCGCCGGCACGGCGAAATTCTCCGACGACGACCTCGAGGCACTGTTCGCGCCGATGCCGGAGATCGAAGGCGCGAGGTGAGGGAAGCCGATGGCGTGAGATCGGAACCCCGGAGCGCGAGGGTAAGTTGTAACAAAACTCTTACATACGTAAGTTTAATGTAAGTCGATGCGCGAGACGGGGTCTGCTCATATCAATATCGGACGCATGTGGCGCCGACCTTCGGCGCTATTGTGCGAAGTGGCGCCGGTAAGAGTTATCTCGCGAGCGGTTACAAAGGCAGTTCTTTCCTCTTGAGCGCGAATGTCGTCGCGGCTACCGTGGCGTGACTCGTGCGGCTAGACCCCGGCGAGCGTGTGTAGTGTTTGAGGCGGCGTTACCTCGGTGAGGCGACGCCGCTTTTTTTATCGACCGGCCGCCGGCCATCCTGGTCTTTCGCTGCTTCCTGCCCGATCCGAATCAATTCCGATCCCTCGTTCGATCTCGCGCAAGCCAACGGGTATCGGCGTTCTTGCGAGTCGATCGCGGAGGCATTCGGCGACACGAAGTTTCAACGAAATCTGACAATGTTTAAACCATTTATCTTGAGACTATTCCTATACTAGCCAACAAATTGTTAAATCGAAGTTCTTTCACGAACTGGCTGAAAAGGGATTTGCAGACGGGGCCAAACACTTTCCCGGCAACGATAACAGTCTTGAGCACGTGCATTTCCCGGGACTCCGGCATACACCGGCGGTCATAGGAAAATCTAAGAAAAACGCGTAGGACGCTTTCAATCAGGTTTTTTTCGCGACGGATTGCCGCCACACGGCAGCCGGAAAAAGAGGGTTTCGATTATGATGATCTGCCCCGCATAATCGAATGCAATTTCGTCTATGCGCTGATTTCGAGCTTATGCGAAAGCAGTGCGAAACGGGGGCGAAGGCAAAGGACCATTTATTCAGGAATAGCAGCCGGACTCTTTTTGGGGAAGCCGGATCGGCGGTTCGCACCGTCATCCCGGCGCTCTGCCGGTTAGCCGGCGACCCGCCAGGAAAGGCGCTATTGCGTTGTGGGGTGTTATGAGAATTGCAGTCCTCGATGATGATTCGGCCCAGGCCGATCTTGTTTGTCAAACGCTGTCGGCGGCGGGGCATGTCTGCCACGCCTTTGGTGCGGGCAGAGAACTGGTGCGCCAGCTGCGGCGTCAGACGTTCGATCTGCTCGTGCTCGACTGGAACGTTCCCGACATGTCCGGCGAAGAGGTGCTGCGCTGGGTGCGCGAAAGCCTCTCCGAGCGCCTGCCGGTTCTGTTCATGACGAGCCGGGGCCGCGAAACCGACATCACCTCGATCCTGAATACCGGCGCGGACGACTATCTCGTCAAGCCCGTCTCCGCCGCGGTACTGCTTGCGCGCGTCGGTTCGCTGCTGCGCCGCGCCTACTATCTGAAGCCCCCGGCGAGCAAGGAAGTCTTCGGCGACTTCGAGTTCGACCTCGGTGCCAAGCACGTCGTCGTGCGCGGCACGCCGGTCGCCGTCACGCAGAAAGAGTTCGAGCTTGCGCTGCTGCTGTTCCAGCACCTGAGCAGGCCGCTGTCGCGTGCGCATATTCTCGACGTGATCTGGAAGCAGGCCACCGACATCCCTTCGCGCACGATGGACACCCACGTCTCGATGCTGCGCAGCAAGCTCGGTTTGCGCCCGGAGCAGGGCTACCGTCTGACGCCGATCTACGGCTACGGTTATCGCCTCGAGCGGATCGAAACCGATGCGCCGCCGGCCGCCACCGCGGAACGTTCCGAAGCGGGGGAGGCGTGACGGTTTTCGTGGATACGGCAGCGCGCACCCGCGCTGCCATGCCGGGCCGCCGCTCCACCGCGTGGCTCGCGCTGGCCTGCCTGATGGCAACGAGCGCAATCGGCGGGAGCGCCGCCGCGCAGGCGCGCGCGAGTGGCGCGCCAGCCGGTGTCAAGGCGCCGCCTGCTTATGTGTCGTACACGACCCACGAGGGCGACACGCTGTACGACATCGCCGGCCGTTATATGGCCGATCCCGCCGACTGGGCCTTGTTGAGCCGCCTTAATCACGTACCCGCGCCGCGCCGCATGCCGGCCGGCATCGTGCTGCGTCTGCCGACCGACAAGCTTCGCCAGGATCGGGACACGGCGCGTGTCGTCGCGATGAGCGGACCGGTCGAGCACGCCTTCGGCACGAGCCCGTACCTGCCGCTCAAGACCGGCACGACGCTTGCCGAAGGCGATCGCGTACGCACCGGCACGAACGGCTTCGCCACGCTCGAACTGCCCGACGGCTCGTACGTCACTGTCGCGCAGGACGGCGAACTCGACATCGAGAAATTGCGGCACACCGTGCTGACCGGCACGGGCGACCGCGTTTTCGATTTGCATCGCGGCGAAGTCGAGAGCCAGGTGACGCATGCGACGCGGCCCGACGACCGCTTCCAGATCCGCTCGCCGTCGGTGGTCGCGGGCGTGCGCGGCACGCGTTTTCGCGTCGATTACGACGGCGGCGCGCAGACCACTTCGGTCGCGGTGCTCGACGGCGCGGTCGGCGTCGATCCGGCCGCGCAGGGCGCGCAGGGTGGACGGCGCGCCGCGCCGGCGCCGGGTGTGCCGCTGCAGGCGTCCGAGCAACTGGTCAAGGCGAGCTTCGGCAACATCACGCATGCGGGCGGCGCGGTCGGCAGTCCGGTCGAGCTGTTGCCGGCGCCGGCACTGCTGCAGCCCGCGCGCGTGCAGGACGGCAAGACCGTCGCGTTCGATCTCGCGCCGGCCGAGCACGCGGTCGGCTATCGCCTGCAGATTTCGCACGACGCCGACCAGCTCGATCTCGTGCGCGACATGCGCGTGAGCGCGCCGCACGCGGATTTCGGCGCTTTGCCCGACGGCACGTATTTCGTGCGGATCGCCTCGACCGACGGCAACGGTCTCGACGGCCTGCCGAAGGTCTATGCGTTCGAGCGCCGTCAGCTCGGGCTCGATGCCTCGGCCGCGCAGCGCGCGGGCAGCCACGACTACGAATTCCGCTGGTTCGTGAGCCAGAGCAACGTGCCGACGCGCTTCCGTTTCGTGCTCGCCAAAACCAAAGACCTGAGTCATCCGATCGTCGATCGCGCCGACCTGCCCGGCGGCCAGCTGGTGGTGAGCGACCTGCCCGCGGGCGACTACTATTGGATGATCGTCGCCGAGCAGTTCGAAAACGGCCGGTTCTACGAAAAGAACAGTTCGGTCCGCTCCTTTACGCTGGCGCGCTGACGCTGGTAGATTCTCGGGACCGGCCCCGCGGCCGGTCCGTCTCTTCGTCCCCCCGTCCCGGATTACATCGTTCGTTGCCCACTATTCCCACGACCTCCGCGCGCTTGAGCCTCGATCCACGCGCCCGTTTGGGCCGGCGCGCCGGCCGGCGTTTCCTGATCGAGTGGGTAGCGGTCGGCTGCCTCGGCATCGTGGTGATCCTGCTCACTTCGTTCGGGCGGCTAAGCGGCGGCATCGATCAACTCGTGTACGACCGCTTCCTCGGCGCCCGCGCGCAGCCCTTGCTGTCCGACATCGTGATGGTCGAGATCGACAACGCGAGCATCGCGCGGCTCGGCCGCTGGCCGTGGCCGCGCAGCGTCCATGCGAAGCTGCTCGAACGGATCGCGGCGGCGCAACCGGCCGCGGTGGTCTACGACGTGCTGTTCACCGAACCGAATCTCGACGACGCCGCGCTCGCCCACGCGGTCGCGCTGAGCCCGACCTATCTGCCCCTGCTGCTCACGTCGCCCGACGACACTGGCCGCCGGGTCGTCGTCGAGCCGGTCGCGCCGCTCGCGCGCGCGGCCGCCGGGATCGGCCACATCAATTTCGAGGTCGATAGCGACGGCATCGTGCGCAGCGTCGCGCGCTTCCAGGGCGACGACGGCTCGCGCTGGCCGCAACTGATGCTGCTCGTCGCCGAAGCGGTCGAGAGCGGCAAGCTGCATCTGCGCGGCGGTCCGCCGCCGCGCCGCTCGGCCGAGCCCGTGCGCGGGAAAGCCCGAGGCAGTGACGGCGGCGAGGGCCGTTTCCTGATCCCGTTCGGCTCGAACGCCGGCAACTACACGAAGCTCAGTTTCGCGGACGTGCTCGACGGCAAGGTGCCGGCCGATCAGCTGCGCGGGCGCATCGTCGTGATCGGCGTGACGGCCTCGGGCCTGTACGACCGCTTCGCGACGCCGGTGTCCGGCGAGCTGGGGCCGCTGCCCGGCGTCTACATTCACGCGAACGTGCTCGACACGCTGCTGACCGGCCGCGAGATCGAGCCGGTCGGGCGCTGGTTCGTGTTCGCGGCGTCGCTCGCGCCGCTCGCCGCGCTGCTCGCCGGCTTTCTCGTGCTGTCGCCGCGCCGCTCGCTGCTCCTGACCGGCACGCTCGTGCTGCTCGCCGCGGCCGGTAGCGCGGGACTGCTCTACGGCGGTCGGCTCTGGATGTCGCCGGTGCCGGCGATCCTCGGCGTGGTGATCGTCTATCCGATCTGGAACTGGCGCCGCCTCGAAATGACGATGGCCTATCTGCGCGGCGAACTGCAGCGTCTCGCCGACGAACCGCATCTGCTGCCCGAGGCGCCGCGCAGCCGCCGCGAGTTCGGCGGCGATGTGCTCGAACAGCACATGGCGCTGATGGCGCAGGCCGCGCAGCGCGTGCAGGACATGAAGCGCTTCGTGTGGGACAGCCTCGACAGCGTGCCCGAGCCGATTCTCGTGAGCGATCTGCGCGGCATCGTGCTGATCGCGAACCACGCGGCCAAGGCGCATTTCGCGCGGCTCGGCGCGGCGATGCCCGAGGACCAGCCGATGCACACGGTGCTCGGCGGCCTGACGCTCGTGAAGACGATCGACAGCGGCGCGGCCTCGGACGCCGAGCGCAACCTGTCCGCGCATGCGCACTGGCCGGCGCCGCTCGATCCGAGGCGCGACGAATTCGCCGCGTTGATGGCGCAGGGTGTCGAAGTGCGCGACGCGAAGGAGCGCGACCATCTGCTGCGCTATGCGACCTGCACCAACGCGCAGGGCGAGACGACCGGCTGGATCGCCGGTCTCGTCGACGTGTCGGCGCTGCATGCAGCCGAGCGTCAGCGCGAGGACGCGCTACGGCTGCTGTCGCACGACATGCGCTCGCCGCAGGCGTCGATCCTGGCGCTGGTCGAGATGGAGCGCGCGCGGACCGAGCCGGCGCTCGCGCGCGGCCTGCTCGAACGTATCGAGCGCTATGCGCAGCGCGCGCTGACGCTCGCCGACGACTTCGTGCAGCTCGCGCGGGCCGAGTCGCAAACCTATGTGCTCGAACCGCAGAGCCTGACCGAACTGGTGATCGACGCGAGCGACGAAGTCTGGCCGCAGGCGCACGCGAAGCGCATCGCGCTGCACACCGAGACGGGCGACGCCGACAGCGACGGCCACTGGATTTGTGCCGATCGCTCGCTGATGACGCGTGCTTTTGTCAATATTCTGAACAACGCGATCAAGTACAGTCCGCCAGACACGCGCATCGTCTGCAGCTTCGCGAGCCTGCCGGCGGGGCCGCACCCGGGCGGCACGGCGCGGCGCGTGTCGTGCACGATCCGCGATCAGGGCTACGGCATTCCGAAGGAGCAGCAGGCCGGGCTGTTCGAGCGCTTCCGGCGCTTTCACGAGGCGGAGCGGCCGGAAGTGGGCGGCGCGGGACTGGGCATGGTGTTCGTGAAGACCGTCGTGACCCGTCACGGCGGCGGTGTCGAGGTCGTCAGCGCCACGGGCGAGGGCACGGCTTTCACGATCTGGCTGCCCGCGCTCGACGACGCCTAACCAACGCGTAAGCGGCCGAACCGATCGCGCCGCGCCCGTGTCCTATCCGATTGACCCGAGAGCGATCCATCCAAGAGAAACGAGGAAATGGCAAAAGTCTTCTATCTTTGCGCGGCACTGGCCGCGGCGAGCCTGACCGGCTGCGCGGGCCCGAGCGCCGACGTGCACGTCGCGCGGCCCGACCCTGCTGCCGCCGCGCTGCAAGGCGAGCCGACCTATGCGATGGCGCGCACGCAGCCGCAGGAAGGCAGCACCGATCATCCGCAGGCGGAGAAGCTGGTGCGCGACGAGCTGGCGAAACACGGTTTCGTCGATAGCGACGGCAAGCAGGCGCATTACCGTGTGTCGATGGCGTACAGCACGCGCCTCGCGTCGGTCGGCATCGGCGGCAAGGATTGCGAGCCGGCCGACTGCGGCGACTCGGGCGGCGGGCTCGGTGCGCTGATGTTCGGGCGCGAGTACCGCCATACGCTGACGCTGCGCTTCTTCGACTACGCGAATGGCGAGGAGCGCTACAAGGTCAGCGCGGTGTTCGTCGATCGCAATGCGGACCCGCTGCATGCGCTGCCGCTGCTCGCGAAAACGGCGCTTGCGAAGCTGCCGTTCGACGAACCGGCCGACTGGCGCGTGAAGCTGAGCATCGACAAGACGAGCGGCGCGGCGAGTGTGGAGTCGATGAAGCCGTTGCAGCCGTTGCAGCGTTGAGGCAACGCTAAGGCAGGGATAGGCTTTGGGCTAACGGCGCTGTTGGGTTGGGGCTGACGGGGCTGAGCCTGGGCTTGGGCCGGGTTGGGACGAAGTCGAAACGAGGCCCAAACCTGGTTCATCCAGACCCGGCTAAAGCGGCAAGCCGGGGCCGCCCCGGCCTTGTGCGCGCCTTACTCGCGCTCCACAACATCACTCTGCGGCCAGCAGTTTTCGAACACGCAATCGGCAAGCGGCAGACGGCTCGCCCAGCGCTCGGTTTCGAGCATCGGCTCGCTGTAAAACCGGTCGACGTGGCCGAGGCACAGAATCGCGACCGGCCGCGCGCCCGCGGGCATGCGCAGCAGCTCGCGCACCGCCTCGACGTCGAACAGCGACACCCAGCCGAGCCCGAGCCCTTCCGCGCGCGCGGCGAGCCACATGTTCTGGATCGCGCACGCAACCGAGGCAAGGTCCATCTCCGGCAACGTGCGGCGTCCGAACACGTGCCGCTCGCGCCCGTCCATCAGCGCGATCACGAGCAGTTCCGCGCATTCGAGCATGCCCTCCACCTTGAGCTTCATGAACTCGTCGCGGCGCTTGCCGAGCGCGTCGGCGGTGGCGAGCCGTTCGCGCTCGACGATGTCGTGCAGGGCCGTGCGCAGGGTTGAATCGGTAATGCGCGCGATGCGCCACGGCTGCATGAAGCCGACGCTCGGCGCGTGATGCGCGGCGTCGAGCAGACGCCGCAGCACGGCGGGATCGACCGGATCGGCCACGAAGTGGCGCATGTCGCGGCGTTCGTAAATCGCGCGATATACCGCGTCGCGCTCGGAATCGTCAAAAGGCTGCGCCATGGAACAGGGCGGCCGTGAAGGCCGGGTTGGAAGGCCAGTAGGCGTGCATATAGGTTGCCACAATCGGGCCCACGCGATAAACCGCCTCGCCGGCGGCGTCGCTGTGCGCGCGTGTGGCGAAGCGCAGCGGCGCGAGCGGCGTGCTGAGCTTCGAGTAGTGGAACGTGTGGCCGGTCAGCGGGCCGTGCAGGCTGTCGATCTGCTGCATGCCGAGCGCGGCGAAGCGCTTTTGCAGCGTCGCGTGACCGGGCACGAGGCCGAGCATGGGCGTGCTCGTGCCGTGCGCGTCGGTCAGCCGGTCGAGCAGATAGAGCATGCCGCCGCATTCGGCGACCACGGGCTTGCCCGCCGCGACGTGCGCGCGGATCGACGCGGCGCTGCGCGCGTTGCCGGCCAGCGTCGCCGCGTGCAGCTCGGGATAGCCGCCCGGCAGATAGAGCGCGTCGATGTCGTCGGGCAGGGCTTCGTCGGCGAGCGGCGAGAAGTCGTGCACTTGTGCGCCGAGCGCTTCGAGCAGCGCGACGTTGGCCGGATAGATGAACGAGAACGCGGCGTCGCGCGCTATCGCGATCCGCTTGCCGTCGAGCAGGCGCGGCAAGACTTCGGGCACGGGCGAGTCGAAGTCGACGGCCGGCGGCAACTCGGCGAGCGCGGTTGCCGCGAGCGTATCGGCCGCGTGCTCGAGGCGCGCGTCGAGGTCGTCGATTTCGTTTGCCTGGTGCAGGCCAAGGTGCCGGTCGGGCAGCGTGATTTCGTCGCTCGCGGCGATGTGCCCGCACCAGTGCAATTCGGGCGGCAGCGCTTCCTGCAGCATCTGCGCGTGGCGCGCCGAGCCGACGCGATTCGCGAGCACGCCATGAAACGGCAGTTCGGGCCGAAAGCGCGCGAGCCCGAACGCGAGCGCGCCGAAGGTCTGCGCCATCGCCTGCGCGGAGATCACCGCGAGCACCGGCACGCCGAACGTCGCGGCGAGATCGGCGCTGCTCGGCGTGCCGTCGAACAGGCCCATCACGCCTTCGATCAGGATCAGATCGGCCTCGGCCGCCGCCTGCGCGAGCAGGTTGCGGCACGCGGTTTCACCGACCATCCACAGATCGAGCGACAGCACCGGCGCGCCGCTCGCGCGCGCGAGGATCATCGGGTCGAGAAAGTCCGGGCCGGTCTTGAACACGCGCACGCGCCGTCCGAGCCGCCGGTGCAGGCGCGCGAGCCCCGCCGTGATCGTGGTCTTGCCCTGGCCCGAGGCGGGCGCGCTGATAAAGAGCGCGGGACAGGCCGGGCGGCGCGTCGCTTCGGGCGCTGACGGCATCGCTCAGAACTCCACGCCGCGCTGCGCCTTCACGCCCTGCTCGCGATACGGATGCTTGATCGCGCGCATTTCGGTGACGAGATCGGCGGCTTCGATCAGCGCGTCCGGCGCATGGCGGCCGGTCACGACGACGTGCAGCATCGGCGCGCGCGCGTTGATGACCGACAGCACTTCGTCGAGCGGCAGGTATTCGTACTTGAGCACGGTGTTCAGTTCGTCGAGGATCACCATCTGATAGTCGCCGCTTTCGATCATCCGGCGCGCCTCGTCCCAGCCCTTGCGCGCGGTGGCGATGTCGGCGTCGCGGTTCTGGGTGTTCCAGGTGTAGCCGTCGCCCATCGTGACGAAATCGCAGTGTGCGATCGCGCCGAGAAAGTCGCGCTCCGAGGTATGCAGCGCGCCCTTGATGAACTGCACGACGCCAAGGCGCATGCCGTGGCCGAGCACGCGCACGGCCATGCCGAACGCGGCCGTGCTTTTGCCCTTGCCGGTGCCGGTGTTGACGATCAGCAGGCCTTTCTCGACGGTCGCGGCGGCCTGTTTCTTTTCATGGCCCTCGCGGCGGCGTTCGGTCATGCGTTGATGCGATTCGGGATCGGTTTTCATCGAAGGTCCTGTTGGGGAGTGTCGGGTTGGGTTGGAGCGGTGTCGGCGTCGCTGCTGGCCGAGGCGATCGCGACGGTAACGCCGTCGTGCACGGTCTTGGGTACGAGCAGGCGCGCGGGCTGTGTGGGCGATGCAGCGGCTGACGCAGCCGCCAGGGTCTGCGCCGCGAGCAGCGCGCAGGGTTCGCAAACGCCATCGACGCCGAGATGCGTTTGCGCGGCCAGCGACGGCGTGGCGACCGGCACCGCGGCGATCTGCTCGCGGCTGAACACCTGCAACGGCAGCGCATGACGCGCGCAGAATTCGCGCAGGCCCGCTTCGTGGGCTTTGGCGTCGAGCGTGGCGACGGCGTGAATCTGTTCGAAAGAAGCGACGCACGCGTGCGAGCCGAGCGCGGCGCGCACCGCCGCTTCGATCTGTTGCGCCGAACTGCCGAGGCGACAGCCGATGCCGACGCCGAGCGTCTTGCCCGGGCGTCCGGTGTGTCGAGCGGCATCGGCTTTGGCTTCGGCATTCGCGTCAGCGCAAGAGGCCTCGTGCCCGGCGCTGGCGAGCGAGGCGCGCGTCATCGCGGCATGCAAGGCAAACGCCTCGCGGTAATGGAAAAAGGGCGGCTGCCTGCAAGGGCGCACGCGGCAAGGAAGATCGAGGTCATGCGGTACTGCGAATCCGGGCTTGGACCATCGCGCGGCGCGTTGCGTTTTCGCGGCGAAAACCCCGTGGAAAAACGCCACGCGCGGCGCGGCCATGCTTGAACGCCATCACATCCGTTCCCCGCGGATTCCGGCGGCCGGCAACGCAGCGATGAACGCGGCGCCGCCTCCGCGTCTGGCCGGTATCCGGGCTGGCGGCCTCACGCGCTTTGCCTTCCCGTCCGGATTCATCGGACAGTGGCGCGAAAAACGCATGTGCGACGCGGCCGGAACGGCGCTCGCGTCGCAGGTCGCTTACCGTTGCGGGGACAGCACAGATTGAACGCATGACGCGCTGCCTGTTTCCCGTTTAACTGCACACGCGAGCGCATGTGCGGGCACCAAACGCGCGCATACGATAGCACATGGCGCCCCGCCGGATAAGCGCGCGCGGCGCTTCACGCGGTGTCCTTTCCTTGACTGCGCATGGCCGTGGGCCTACACTCGCACGCACTTCTGGTGCTCGCGCGCGCATCCATGCGCGTGCAGTTAAACGGGAAACAGGGAGCCCACCTGCTCTGGAACGGGCCAACCTGTGCTGTCCCCGCAACGGTAAGCGAAAAGCGGTATCGGCTGCATGGCCGGCCACCGCGGAGCCGGCTTCGATGTCCACGCGCAAGGCTGCGTCGGCATATCACCACTGGTCGAGAAACCACTCGGCCGGGAAGGGGAAGCGGCGCTTTCGCCAGCCCGGATACCGGCCCGAAGATGCAGGACGGACGCCACGGGGATGCGGCGTCGCGTTCACGACCTCACTTTCCGCTTTCTGTTTTCCGTTGTCGCGGCAACGCCGGCGCTCGTTCCGGCATGCGCGGCGCAACGCCTTCGGATGAACCTCACGATGCAAACTCAATTGCGCAAGATCCCCGTCACGATCGTCACGGGCTTTCTCGGCAGCGGCAAAACCACGCTGCTGCGGCACATTCTTCAGCATGCGGGCGGCAAGCGCATCGCGGTGATCGTCAACGAGTTCGGCGAACTCGGCATCGACGGGGAGATCCTCAAGGGTTGCGGCATCGGCTGCGATGAAAACGGCGTCGAAACCGAAGGGCAACTGTATGAACTCGCGAACGGTTGCCTCTGCTGCACCGTGCAGGAAGAGTTTTTTCCGGTGATGGAAAAGCTCGTCGAGCGCCGCGGCGAAATCGATCACGTGCTGATCGAAACCTCGGGTCTCGCATTGCCGAAGCCGCTCGTGCAGGCGTTCAACTGGCCGCAGATCAAGAACAGCTTCACGGTCGACGCGGTCGTGACCGTCGTCGATGGTCCGGCTGCCGCGAGCGGCCAGTTTGCCGCGAACCCGGTCGCCGTCGATGCGCAGCGCAAGGCCGATCCGAATCTCGATCACGAATCGCCGCTGCACGAGCTGTTCGAAGATCAGTTGTCCGCGGCCGATCTCGTGATCCTGAACAAGACCGACCTCGTCGACGATGCGCAGCAGCGCGCGGTCGAAGCGCTGATTCGCGGGGAGATTCCGCCGCAGGTGAAGATCGTGCGCGCGCAGCAGGGCCAGCTCGATCTGCACACGCTGCTCGGGCTCGAAGCGGCTTCGGAAGAGACGATCCACCTGCGCCACGATCATCACGGTTCCGCCGACGATCCCGACCACCACCACGACGAATTCGATTCGGTCGTCGTGGAAGCGCGCGTGTCGTCGCGCGACGCGGCGATCGCCGCATTGCAGACGCTTGTCGAAGGCCACACGATTTATCGCGTGAAGGGCTTTGCCGCGTTGCCGGGCGCGGCGATGCGCCTCGTGATTCAGGGCGTGGGGCGGCGCTTCGACAGCTATTTCGACCGGCGCTGGCAGGCCGGTGAAAATGACGGCGGCGCGCACGCCGGCAGCCGTTTCGTGCTGATCGGCGAAGACCTCGATCAGGCCACGCTGCAACGCGCGTTCGACGCGGCACTCGACGCCGCCGCTCCTGCGCCCGCGAGCGTTGCCGCACACCAGGCGTAAGCGCTCATGCATCTGCTACGCACGACGCCGGGCGGTTTCGTCGACGATACGCAGGGCGTGATCCGTATCGATCAGCAGCCTGCCGATATCGTCGTGCTCAGTTCCGCCGACACCACGCTGTCGCTGCTCGCGAGCGTGGTGCCGCGTCTCGGCGACGGCTTCCCGAGCCTGCGGCTCGCCAACGTCACCTATTTGCGGCAGCCGGCGTCGGTCGATTTCTATCTCGACGACGTGTTGCAGCATGCACGCGTCGTCGTGGTCGATCATCTCGGCGGCGAGGCTTACTGGCCGTACGGCATCGAGCAGGTCGTCGCGCTCGCGCAGCGCAGGCAGCAAACGCTTGCGATGTTTTCCGGCGATTTGCAGGAGGACCCGAACCTGCTCGCGCGCAGTACCGCGAGCGCCGAGCTGTGCCATCAGTTGTGGCGTTATCTGCGCGAGGGCGGCCCGCAGAATGCCGAGGCGTTCCTGCGCTGCATCGCCTATCGCGCGCTCGATTGGGGACGCGAGCCCGAGCCGCCGCGCGCGTTGCCGGCCGCGTCGCTCTATCATCCCGCGCACGACACGCCGACCATCGCCGACTGGCAGGCGCGCTGGCGCCAGGACGCGCCTGTGGTCGCGATTCTGTTCTACAAGGCGCATCTGCAGGCTGCCAATACCGCGGTGTTCGATGCGCTGATCGACGCGCTCGAAGCGCAAGGGCTCAATCCGCTGCCGCTCGCGATCACGTCGCTGAAAGATGCGGTGAGCCGCGAAGTCGTGCAGTCGCTGTGCGCGCAGCACGATGCTGCACTCGTGCTCAATACGACCGCGTTCGCCGCGTCCGCGATCGACGACCCCGAGCCGCTCGCGCTGGCCGGCGACGCGCCGGTGTTGCAGGTGATCCTGAGCGGCGGCAATCGCGAGGACTGGCTCAAGGACAATCACGGCCTCAATTCGCGCGACATCGCAATGCATATCGCGCTGCCGGAAGTGGACGGCCGCATCATCACGCGTGCGATCAGCTTCAAGGGGCTCGCCTATCGTTGTCCGCATACCGAGGTCGACGTGGTCCGCTATCAGCCCGACCTCGAACGCGTGCGTTTTCTCGCCGAACTGAGCCGCCGCTGGTGCCGTCTACGTTCGCTCGACAATGCGGACAAGAAGCTCGCGCTGATTCTCGCGAACTATCCGATGAGCGAAGGGCGCATCGGCAATGGCGTCGGGCTCGATACGCCGGCTTCGGTGGTCGGCATTCTGTCGATGCTGCGCGGCGAGGGCTATCGTGTTGGCGAATTGCCCGAAAACGGCGCTGCGTTGTTGCAGAAACTCACCGAAGGCGTGACCAACGATCCCGTTGTGCGCGATCTGCGTCCAGCCTTGCAAAGCCTTGCACTCGACGACTACCTCGCGCATTTCAACGCGCTGCCGGCGAGCGTGCGCGACGCGTTGATCGCGCGCTGGGGCCTGCCCGAGCAGGACCCGACGCTGCGGCGCGGGCGCTTCATGATCGCGGGCTGGCGCTGCGGGCACGTATTCGTCGGCATTCAGCCGGCGCGTTCGCGCGAGCAGGGCGATTACGCGAGCTATCACGATGCCGAACTCGTGCCGCCGCATGCGTATCTCGCGTTCTATTTCTGGCTGCGCCGGCAGTTCGGCATCGACGCGGTCGTGCACGTCGGCAAGCACGGCAACCTCGAATGGCTGCCCGGCAAGAGCGTCGCGCTGAGCGAGGCGTGCTGGCCCGATCTGATTCTCGGGCCGATGCCGCATCTGTATCCGTTCATCGTCAACGATCCGGGCGAGGGCAGCCAGGCCAAGCGGCGCGCGCAGGCGGTCATCGTCGATCATCTGATGCCGCCGCTCACGCGCGCCGAAAACTATGGACCGCTGCAGGACCTCGAACGCCAGGTCGACGAATACTACGAAGCGCTGATGGTCGATCCGCGCCGCGCGAAGCTGCTGCGCCGCACGATTCTCGCGACGATCGTCGAGCACCGCCTGCACGAGGAACTGAGCCTCGCCGCGCCGAATGGCCAGGATGATGAAGACGCGCTGCTCACGCGCGTCGATGCGTGGTTGTGCGAACTGAAGGAAGCGCAGATTCGCGATGGTCTGCATACGTTCGGGCAATCGCCGGCCGGCGTGCAGCGGCGCGATACGCTGCTTGCGCTCGGGCGCTTTCCGATCGGCGATGGACAGGGGCGCAGAGCGGGGCTCGTCGACGCGCTGGCGCGCGATCTGCGTATTGATCATCTGTTCGATCCGTTGACGGTCGATTGGGCCGGGCCGTGGGACGGTCCGCGCCCGGCCGTGTTGCAGCGGGTCAGCGACGCGCCGTGGCGGCATTACGGCGACACGCGCGAGCGGCTGGAGATGCTCACGGCGGAGTTGTTGCTCGGGGTGTGTGGTGTGGGCAGCGATGAAGCGGATGGCGCGCGTGCGGCTCCATCGTTTGAGAGCAACTTGCCGCAAGCGGCGCTAGTTATCGAACGTTTGCGCGACGACGTGCTGCCGCGTCTCGACGCCTGTGGCCCGCAGGAAATGCTGCAACTGAAGCGCGGCCTCGAAGGCCGTTTCGTGCCGCCGGGGCCGAGCGGCTCGCCGTCGCGCGGACGGCCCGACGTGTTGCCGACCGGCCGCAACTTCTATTCGGTCGACACGCGCGCGGTGCCGACGCAAGCGGCCTGGGCGCTCGGCCTGAAATCCGCGCAGCAGCTGATCGAGCGGCATTTGCAGGAACATGGCGATTATCCGCGCGCGATCGGCCTGTCGGTATGGGGCACCGCGACGATGCGCACCGGTGGCGACGATATCGCGCAGGCGCTCGCGCTGCTTGGTGTGCGGCCGAAGTGGGCGCCGGGCAGCCATCGCGTGACCGACTTCGAGATCATGCCGATCGAAGCCTTCGACCGTCCGCGTATCGATGTGACGTTGCGCGTATCCGGTTTCTTCCGCGATGCGTTTGCGAACGTGATGCATCTGTTCGATGCGGCCGTGCAAGCCGTCGCCGAACTCGACGAACCCGAAGCGTTGAATCCGATCCGCGCGCGCGTGCTGCGCGAGCGCGATGCGCTGATCGCGCGCGGCATGGAGCCGGCCGAAGCGCGCAAGCGGGCCGGCTGGCGCGTCTTCAGCGCGCGGCCCGGCGCGTATGGCGCGGGTGTGCAGGAGATGATCGACTCGCGCCACTGGCAGACCGACGCCGATCTCGCGAACGCGTATCAGGCATGGGGAGGTTACGCGTACACGCAGAAAAGCGCGGGCGAGGCAGCGCAGCACGCGTTCGGCACGCGTCTCGCGGCAATGGACGTGGTGCTGCAAAACCAGGACAACCGCGAGCACGACGTGCTCGACTCGAACGACTATTACCAGTTCCAGGGCGGCATGGTCGCGGCGGTACGGCATCTGGCCGGCCAGCAGCCGAGCGTCTATCACGCCGATCACAGCAATCCGGCCGCGCCGCGTGTGCGTACGTTGCGCGAGGAGATCGCGCGCGTGATCCGCTCGCGGGTGGTCAATCCGAAATGGCTCGATGGCGTGAAGCGCCACGGTTATAAAGGCGCGGCCGAGATCGCGGCGACCGTCGATTATCTGTACGGCTACGATGCGACCGCGCGCGTGGTCGCGGATCATCAATACGCGCTCGTCGCCGACGCGTATCTGAACGATGCCGATACGCGCGCGTTCATGCAACGGCACAATCCGCATGCGCTGCATTCGGTCTGCGAGCGTCTGCTCGAAGCGATGCAGCGCGGGCTGTGGCAGGCGCCCGGCGACTATCGCGCGCAGGTGGAGCAGCATCTGCTCGCGAGTGAACAGCAGATCGAAGGAAGGCAGAGATGAATGGGGTGACGCGAGAGGCGGGCGAGATGAGCGGCGTGGATACGGTATCGGGCACCGCATCGGGTTCGGCCCGGCGGCCGGCTTTTCCCTTCGCCGCGCTGATCGGCCAGGCACCGTTGCAGCAGGCCTTGTTGCTTGCGGCGATCGATCCGGGCCTCGGCGGCGTGTTGATCAGCGGGCCGCGCGGCACGGCGAAGTCGACCGCGGCGCGCGCGCTCGCCGAATTGCTGCCGGAAGGACAACTCGTGAATCTGCCGCTCGGTGCGAGCGAGGATCGGCTGATCGGCACACTCGATATCGAAACCGTGCTGCGTGACGGCGCGGTGCGCTTCTCGCCGGGGCTGCTTGCGAAGGCGCATCGCGGCGTGCTGTATGTCGATGAGGTCAATCTGCTGCCCGATGCGCTCGTCGACGCGTTGCTCGATGCGGCGGCGAGCGGCGTGAATACCGTCGAACGCGATGGCGTATCGCATAGCCATGACGCGAGCTTCGTGCTGATCGGCACGATGAATCCCGAAGAGGGCGAGTTGCGGCCTCAACTGATCGACCGTTTCGGTTTGATGGTCGAGTTGCGCAACGCGTTCGAGCCGTCGACACGGCAGGCGATCGTCAAGGCGCGGCTCGCGTTCGATCATGATCCGGCGGCATTTTGTGCCACTCACGCTGAGCAGCAGGCCGCGTACGTGCAGCGGATTCGCGCGGCGCGCGCGGTGCTGCCGCAACTCTCGTTCGACGACGCCGTGCATGCGCACGTGAGTGCGTTGTGCATCGACGCGGCCGTGGACGGTTTGCGCGCCGATCTCGTGATGCTGCGCGCGGCGCGTGCGCTCGCGGCGCTGGAGCAGTCGGCTGCGGTGACGGTGGAGCATGTGGATCGTGTGGCCGAGGCAGTGCTGCTTCATCGGTGGCGTAAGCATGAGCATGAGCATGAGCCGCGTGCCCGGCAATACGATGAGTCGGAAAGCGATGCGCGTGAGAGCGCGGCGCATCGTCAGCCGGATACGTCGGCCGGCGACTCGCGCCATGCGAGCGAAACCTCGCCATCTTCCGCCGACACCGACTGGGGCTATCTGCCGCCGGAGCCGACCGCGGCCGTGCCGGTCAAAAGCGTGATCCCGCTCGGCGTAAAAAAACGCTGAGCCATCGGAAGGGCGCCGCCGCTGACTCGCGCAGCGGTTTTCGATGGCGGCATGGCATGGGTGCGGGTGTACGCAGCGCTGCGCGCGGCGAGCCGGGCCGACGCATTGCGTGGATGCCGACGCTTGTCGCGATGCGCGAGCGCACGTTGCGTCGCGAGCATTTGCGCTTCGTGCCTGAAGTGCCGCGCGGCGGTGTACTGCATTGCTTCGTGCTCGATTGTTCGGGGTCGATGCTGGCCGGTCAGCGGCTCGCCTTGGCGAAAGGCCTGTTGATCGCGCTGTTCGACGAGGCCAGCGCGATGCGCGCCGAAGTCGCGCTGATCTGCTTCGGCGGTGCGGGAGCGGACGTGCGTTTCGGTCCCGCCGTGCCGCGTTGGTGGAACGAGCGATGGCTGCAACCGGTGGGCGGCGGCGGCGGTTCGCCGCTGGCGTCGGGCGTGCGGCGGGCCGCGCAACTGCTCGGGCGCAGCGCGCGCAGACGGCCGGCGCAGCAACGCTGGCTATGGATTCTGAGCGATGGCCGCTCGCGCGACGAGCCCGAGCGTCCGCCTGATGTCGATGAGGTGGTGTTCGTCGATTTCGAGCGCGGCGCGCTACGGCTTGGCCGTTGTGCAGCGTTCGCCGATGCGTGGGGCGCGCGGTATTTGACGCCGGAAGAGTTGATCGGCTGAGCGGTTGGGCAACTGAGCGGCGCGTGGGTTGTGTTCGTGCGGTGGCGTGCGAATTTGCGCGATTCGCATGCGCGGCGCCGCGCCGCGTTATGCGTGCCGCTCAGCGATGCCGTTTCTTCAGGCCGTGGCGTTGGACCAGTACAGCACGTCGTCGTGGCGATCGAACACGAAGACTTTCATCGCCATCTGCTGCGCGGTGTCGAGCTGGTCCAGTTCGAGCCCATGAGTCGACGGCTCGCCGGGCGCGCTGCCTTTCTGCACGTTGCGGATGACCGCCGTGGTCTCGATCTCGGTATCGAGTTCGGCCGACTTCAGACGAAACGCGAGACGCAGCCGCTCGCCGACCGAGCCGAGCGTCCACGAGGCGCTCAGCGACATGCCGAGCGCGCTGATGCCTTTCGCGAGCCCGAGCCCTTCGTAGTTCTCGCCGGTTTCGCCGATGCCGAAGCGCACCGCGAGGTGCGCATGGACACGGATCGATTTACGTTCGCGCAGACGCCGGATCGCGCCGGGTTTCGACAGGACGAGATAGTCGAACGGCAGGCGGCAGACTGCTTCGACCGTGCAGACGAAACGGAATACGGCCTGGCTCGCGATCGCGACGATCTCGACGTTTTCGCCGGGCACGAGCGGCAGCAGGCGGCCATTCTGCAACGGCGGCGTGACGAAGAGCGCATGATTCGGCGCGAAACCGATGATGCGGCACGGGTGCATCGGCGCGCTGCCGCTGACGAGGGAGCGCATGCCGATCAATGCGCCGATCTCGAGGTGCATGTCCCTGACCGTCTGTTCGCCGGCGGGGGGCGGCTGCGGGGCGGGTTCGGCGGGCCGCTGCGCGTTCGGACCCAGCAGGTCGCCGCGTTGCGGCTGGAAGTGCGTGAACAGAAACGTACGCTCGTCCGTGGTCGCGAGGACCGTGCCGCTCGCGAAGAGCAGCGTGCCGTCGGCATCGACGATCGGCCAGGCGAGCGGTGAACCTACCGGGACTGCATCGGGATTGAGTGCCGGAGATGAGGCGGCAGGCGGGGTATCGTCGACGTGTTCCTCGACAGGGTTGTCCATGGTCGGCAGCTTGTTGGATTGGCGAGATAACTGGTTGACGGCGGCGGCGGGTAAAACTTTAGTTGTCGAGTGAAATGGATGGGCGTCTTTGTCGGCGAGGGGCGGTTTCGGTGTTTTCCCGCTTCTGGCGATGGCCGAATTAAATTGGATAACTAAATTACTTCGTGGCGATCTTTTGTTGCGGCTTCCAGTTACGGATGTTGGTCTTTGCTGCATGGTACGGTTGTGGTATGGAGCCCTTCGCAAGAAAATTCGCGCAAGGGTCTTGACGTGACGTGGGGCGGTCAGCATAATCTCGTTTCTCTGCTGCAGACGCAGCGACGCAAACGAAGCGGTGCCGGGTGGTTTGGGTGCTGTGAGTTTGTGGACTGATCTTTAAAAACCAACAGCCGATAAGTGTGGGCGCTTGATGCGG
>NZ_VWWM01000127.1:0-2643 GCF_011752945.1 Paraburkholderia sp. Cy-641 | reverse complement strand
GGGAGCGTGGCCCGCGCGGCGGGGGCGCGTGGCGGTGCGGGGCCCGCATGGGGGCAGTACCCCGGCGGCCGACGCGCCGCCGCCCGTGACAACGCCTCGAGCGGAGCCGAGGGCCGGCGCCGCGTTCGAGCGCCCCGCGCGGCGCAGCGAGCCCGGCGCGCCGGCAACCGCGAACCCGCACGACGCGTTCGATCAGCTCGCCAGCGCGCTGCGCGCCGAAGCCGCCGCGTCCGCACCCGCACCCGCACTCGCGCCCGCAGTAACGGCCACGGCCACGTCGGCTGCTTCCACCGCAGCCGCCATCGCTACGCCGGCGGCCTCGCCCGCAAGCGCGCCGGTCCCGCCTGGCCCGGTCAACGGCACCGGGAGCACCACCGGCACCGCTGACATCACCACGCTGGGCGAATCCGGCCGCATGCTCCGCGTGCGCGCCGACAACCTCGACCGCCTGCTGTCGCTATCGGGCGAATCGCTGGTCGAGTCGCGCTGGCTCAAGCCGTTCGCGCAATCGATGCTGCGCGCCAAACGCGTGCAGCGCGACAGCGCCCGCGCGCTCGATCAGCTGCACGCCACGCTCGCGGATTTGCCGCTCGATCCGGCCGCGCTGAGCACGCTCGAAGAACTGCGGCGCCTGACCGCCGAAGCGCAGCAACTGCTCGGCGAACGTCTCGCCGAGCTGGAAAGTTTCGACCGCCGCTCGACGCATCTGTCGCAGCAGCTTTACGACGCCGCGCTGCAATGCCGCATGCGCCCGTTCGGCGACGGCACCGGCGGACTCGCGCGCATGGTGCGCGACGTCGCGCGTTCGCTCGGCAAGAAAGTGCGCTGGCAACTGATCGGCGGATCGACCCAGGTGGACCGCGACATTCTCGACCTGCTCGAAGCGCCGCTCGGCCACATGCTGCGCAACGCGCTCGATCACGGCATCGAGGCCCCCGCCGTGCGGCTCGCGCGCGGCAAGCCCGAGGAAGGCTCGCTCACGCTGGAAGCGCGCCACAGCGCCGGCGCGTTGCAGATCACCGTCTCCGACGACGGCGCCGGCATCGATCTCGATGCCCTGCGCGCGTCGATCGCGCGCAAGAAACTCGCCAGCGAGGAAACCGCCGCGCGGCTCTCGGAAGCCGAACTGCTCGACTTCCTGTTCCTGCCCGGCTTCTCGCTGCGCGACCAGGTGACCGACGTGTCGGGCCGCGGCGTCGGACTCGACGCGGTGCACGACGTCGTCAAGCGCGTGCGCGGCACCGTGCGCATCAGCCAGGAGCCCGGTGTCGGCACGCGCGTGCAGATGCAGTTGCCGCTCACGCTCTCGGTGATCCGCAGCCTGCTCGTCGAAGTCGCGGGCGAACCGTACGCAGTGCCGCTCGCGCACGTGAACCGCACGCTGCACGCGAGCCGCGCGGACATCGAACTGCTCGAAGGCCATCAGCACATCGCGTTCGGCGGGCAGCGCATCGGCGTCGTCACCGCGCACCAGATTCTCGAGACCGCGCCGCCTGTCAACGCAAGCGGCACGGTCTGCATGGTCGTGATCGGCGACGGGCCGCAGACCTACGGCGTGGTGGTCGACCGTTTTCTCGGCGAACGCATGCTGGTCGTGCAGCCGCTCGACGCGCGGCTCGGCAAGATCCGCAACATCACGGCCGGCGCGTTGATGGAAAACGGCGACCCGGTGCTGATCGCCGACGTCGACGACTGGCTGCGCTCGGTCGAGCGGCTCGTGACGGGCGGCACGCTGAGCCATGCCCAGCACGGCGGCGTCGAAACCGCGCGGCGCGCGACACGGCGCGTGCTCGTGGTCGACGATTCGCTGACCGTGCGCGAACTCGAACGCAAGCTGCTCGCGACGCGCGGCTACGACGTGACGATCGCCGTCGACGGCATGGACGGCTGGAACGCGGTGCGCAGCGAGCGCTTCGATCTCGTCATCACCGACATCGACATGCCACGCATGGACGGTATCGAACTCGTCACGCTCATCAAGCGCGACCCGCAGCTGCAAGCGCTGCCGGTCATGATCGTGTCGTACAAGGACCGCGAGGAGGACCGCCGCGCCGGTCTCGATGCGGGTGCGGACTATTATCTGGCCAAGGGCAGCTTCCATGACGAAGCGCTGCTCGACGCCGTGCGCGATCTGATTGGCGAAGCCTACGGATAAGACAGATGAAGATCGGAATCGTCAACGACATGCCGCTCGCCGTCGAGGCACTGCGGCGCGCACTCGCGGCGCGCGAGGACTACGAAGTCCTGTGGGTCGCACAGGACGGCCAGCAGGCCGTCGATTTCTGCGTCACGCAGCGGCCCGACATCGTGCTGATGGATCTCGTGATGCCCAACGTCGACGGCATCGAGGCGACGCGCCGCATCATGGCGCGCGCGCCGTGCGCGATCCTGATCGTCACCGTCGACGTCGGCGCGAACGCATGGCGCGTCTACGAAGCGATGGGCGCGGGCGCGCTCGACGCGGTCGATACGCCCTCGCTCTCGGGCCCCGACGCGCACAAGAGCATCGCCATGCTGATCGCCAAGGTCGACAGCGTGGCCGCGCTCGTGAAGGAGCGCCACGCGCCGCGCGCGGCAGCTCCCGCGGATGGCGCGAGTGTGCGCGGCCCCGTGCCGCCGCTCGTCGCGATCGGCGCCTCGGCG
>NZ_VWWM01000126.1:0-3331 GCF_011752945.1 Paraburkholderia sp. Cy-641 | reverse complement strand
TCGGCGGACAGGCCGCGATCGCGGTCGGCGACAGCCAGGCCATCGGCGTGCTTGCGCAGGCCTGGCGCACGATCAACGTATCGAACCAGCTCGTCGTGCACGGCATCGACAGCAGCATCAACGGCCGGGCCGACGTCGTCGCGCTTTCCGCGCTCGGCGGCGAACCGGCGACACTCGACGTGTACGCCCAGGCGTCGTGGAGCGCCGCCTTCGACCTCGGCGCGGTGGCGGGCGCGGGCCGTCTGCCCGACGCCGTGGTGCTGGATCTCGCGGGCGCGCCCAATAGCGACGGCGCGAGGCCGGTCGCATCGATCTATTTCAACGACGTGCTGATCGGCGCACAGCTGCTGGACGCCGGCGGCCGCGCACAGCGCGTCACCGCTCACATTCCGCGCGCCGCGCTCGCGGCCCGCAACGTGCTGCGCGTGACGTTCCAGCGCCAGCCCGGCAGCGGCTGCGCGATGGCGCAGGGCTATCCGGCCGCGGTTCTGCCCGGCAGTCATCTGACGCTCGCGCGCGCCGACGGCGACGACACCTTCACCGGCATGGTGGGGCGTTTCGCGCAAGGCGCGACGCTGGTCGTGCCGGCGTCGTATCTCGCCGACGCGACGGCGACGCTGCCGCGCGTGGCGCGTCTGGCCAACGCGGCCGGCGTCGCGCCGCAACGCGCGGCGCTGAATGTGAGCCCGGACGGACAAGCAGCGGCGCCCGCCGGCGCGTTTCTCGCCATCGACGTGCCGCTGGCCGATCCGAAGTCGCACGTGCGCATCGCGGACGGCCGCCTGACCATTACCGGCCCGCGCGGTGCGATGCTTTACGACGTGAGCGGCGTCGCCAACCTGGCCGAAGTCGGCGTGATCGACGTCGAGTATGCGGGCGGCACGGCAGGCGTGGTCTACCGCAGCGTCGGCACCCATGCGCCGCCGCTGCCGACGGCCTTCCAGCTTTCGCACGGCGACGTCGCCGTGATCGACCGCAGCGGCGTGCTCAAGCAGCTCGATACCATCCACGAAGGCGATCTGGCGCCGCAGACGGGCAGCGCCGCCACGCCGTGGACGCGCCAGTGGCTCATCTGGTTCGTGCCCGCCGTCGTGGTGGCCGGGTTCGTCGCGCTGCTGCTGCTGGCCGCCTTCGTGCGTCGCCGCAAGGCGCGCCGGTCCGCCGGCGAGTGAGTCCGCGCGCCATGGGTCTGTATTCCGGGTACTACGCCGCGCAGTATTTCGAACTGCTGCAGTACTGCGCGGGCTTCGTCGCGGTGCTGATCCTGCTGTCCGCGCTCGACGACCTGTTCATCGATCTGTGGTACTGGGCGCGCGAGGCGTGGCGCGCCGCGACGGTCAAGCGTGCCTACCGGCCGCTCACGGTCGCGCAGTTGCAGGCGCGCGAGGAGCAGCCGCTCGCGATCATGGTGCCGGCATGGCTCGAATACGACGTGATCGCCGCCATGATCGAGGACATGGTGCGCGTGCTCGACTACCGCAACTACATGGTGTTCGTCGGCACCTATCGCAACGACGCGCAGACCATTGCGGAAGTGGAGCGCATGCGCCGCCGCTACCGGCAACTGCACCGCGTCGAGGTGCCGCACGACGGACCCACCTGCAAGGCCGACTGCCTGAACTGGGTGATCCAGGCGATCTTTCGCCACGAGCGCGAGGCGGGGATCGAATTCGCGGGCGTCGTGCTGCACGACAGCGAGGACGTGCTGCATCCGGTCGAGCTGAAGTTCTTCAATTACCTGCTGCCGCGCAAGGACATGATCCAGCTGCCGGTTGCCTCGCTGGAGCGGCACTGGTACGAACTCGTGGCCGGCACCTACATGGACGAGTTCGCCGAGTGGCACGCGAAGGACCTCGTGGTGCGCGAGAGTCTCGCGGGCGCGGTGCCGTCGGCGGGCGTGGGCACCTGTTTTTCGCGGCGCGCGCTGCTCGCGCTGGCCGAGAGCACGCAGAACCAGCCCTTCAACACCGACAGCCTGACCGAGGACTATGACGTCGGCGCGCGGCTTGCCAGGCTCGGCATGCAGTCGATCTTCGCGCGCTTTCCGGTGCAGTTCCGCTCCCGCCGCGCGACGTGGTTCGGTTTGGGCAAGCCGCGCGAGGTCACCATCACGATGCCGCTGTGCGTGCGCGAGTTCTTCCCCGACACGCTGCGCACCGCCTACCGCCAGCGCGCGCGCTGGGCCCTCGGCATCGGCTTGCAGGGCTGGCAGCACACCGGCTGGAGCGGCTCGCTCGCCCACCGCTACCTGCTGTTTCGCGACCGCAAGGGGATCGTGACCGCGTTCGTCAGCATGGCCGCCTATGCGCTGCTGATCCAGTTCCTGTTGTTCATGGGCGCCAGCGCGCTGGGGCTGCCCGTGGCGCTGCTGCCGTCGCCGTTCGTCAATTCCACGTGGATGCACGTCGTGCTCGGGCTCAATGCCGTGGCGCTGCTGCTGCGCGTCGTGCAGCGCGTCTACTTCGTGACGCGGCTGTACGGCTGGGAGCACGGCGCGATGTCGATTCCGCGCATGGTGGTCGGCAACTTCGTCAATTTTCTGGCCGTGTCGCGTGCGTGGCGGCTGTTTCTCGTCCACCTCGCGACGGGCAAGCGGCTCGCGTGGGACAAGACCATGCACGATTTTCCGACCGCGGACGGCCTGACGGGCGGCCGCCGCCAGCGGCTCGGCGAGCTGCTGCTGTCGTGGCGGGCGATCGACGAGCAGCAGCTCGCGCATGCGCTTGACGACTGGTACGCGCGCGAAGCGCCGCTCGGCCGCGTGCTGATGGCCAAAGGCTGGCTCGACGAGGAAACGCTCGCCGAAGCGATCGCGTTCCAGGCCGACCTGCCGCATGCGGCGCTCGATTTGCGCCAGCTCGACGCCGATCGCGCGCGTCTGCCAGTTGATGCGTCGATCCGTCATCGCGTGCTGGTGCAGGGCACCGACGCGGCCGGCCGCGCGATCCTGCTTACCGCGAGCCCGCTGCCCGAGCCGACGCTGGCGGAGCTTGCCGAGGCGCTCGGGCAGCCGGTCACGCAGCACATCGCGCGCGAAAGCGACGTCGTGACGGGCCTGCGCCTGCTGCGCGGCACGCCCGAAGCGCTGGAGCCGGCCGCCGCGCGTGTTCCGCTGCTCGGCGATCTGCTGATCGAACTCGGCCACGTAACGCGCGAGCGCTTCAACGCGGCGCTGAACCTCTATCGCCCGGACCGCGACGGCCGTATCGGCGACTTCATGGTGGCGCGCGGCGTAATCAGCAGCAGCGCGCTCAACGATGCGATCGCGGCGCAGGTCCGCGCGCGCGAGGCGGGGGTGCCCGTCACATGAGCCCTGTCGCGATTCGCGCGA
>NZ_VWWM01000125.1:0-267 GCF_011752945.1 Paraburkholderia sp. Cy-641 | reverse complement strand
GCGTCGTGTAGAGTTCGGTGGTCGCGGTGTCATTAAAAAAAAAAAAAAAAAAAAAAAAAAAAAAAAAAAAACAGAGAAATGATTAATACTGTTGCTCAACAAGCGGTGGACGATACGCTGTAATGTGCAGCCTCGTGCTATCTAGTACTTATACTTACTACACTAGAGTAGTACATTAGTACACTATATATCGATTGGTCCGTTCATGATTATCTGACTGTCAGTATACGCGTTCTGTCTGCATACAGCATAGATGTTGTCTATATT
>NZ_VWWM01000124.1:0-4397 GCF_011752945.1 Paraburkholderia sp. Cy-641 | reverse complement strand
GCCGCGCAGACGAGCGCGAGCGCCACGAAGACCAGTACCGCGCTAGACATTGAAGCCTCCGCCGAAGCCGCCGCCGTTGCCGCCGCCTCCGAAGCCACCGCCAAAACCGCCGCCGCCGAAGCCCGCATTGCCGAAGCCCTGCGCCTGCTCGCCGCCGCCGAGCACCTGGCGGAAGCGCGCGAGCTTCGGCGAATGCGGATGAATGCCGAGCGACACCCAGTTGTCGAGCTCCTCGCCCTCGGGCGTCACGATCGGCTCGTAGCGATACAGCTCCTGGGTCGCGATGATGTTGTCGGAGAGTCCCGTGACCTCGGTGACCGACAGGATGCGGCGGCGTCCGTTGGAGAGCCGGCCGATCTGCACGATGAAGTCGATCGCGTTGGCGATCTGGCGGCGCAGGCTCGACTCGGTGCCCTGGAAGCCCGCGAAGCCCGCCAGCATCTCAAGGCGGTACAGACACTCGCGCGGCGAGCTCGCGTGCACGGTGCCCATCGAGCCATCGTGGCCGGTGTTCATCGCCTGCAGCATTTCGAGCACTTCGCCGCCGCGCACTTCGCCGACGATGATGCGGTCCGGGCGCATGCGCAGCGTATTGCGCAGCAGGTCGCGAATCGTCACGACGCCCGCGCCGTCGAAGCCGCCCGGGCGGCTTTCGAGCCGCACCACGTGCGGGTGGTTCAGCGACAGTTCGGCCGTGTCCTCGATCGTCACGACGCGTTCCGGCTCGGGGATATGAAACGCCAGCGCATTGAGCAGCGAGGTCTTGCCCGAACTCGTGCCGCCCGCGACCAGCACGTTGCAGCGCGCGGCCACCGCGGCTTCGAGCAGCGCGCCGATCTCGGCGTTATAGGTGCCGTTGCCGAGCAGATCGTCGGGCCGCATCGGGTCCTTGCGGAACTTGCGGATCGACACGATCGGCCCGTCGATCGAGAGCGGCTCGATCACCACGTTCACGCGGCCGCCGTTCGGCAGACGCGCGTCGACCATCGGGTTCGATTCGTCGAGACGCCGGCCGATCGGCGCGAGAATGCGCCGCACGATCCGCAGCAGATGCGCGTTGTCGGCAAAGCGCACCTGGATGCGCGTGAGGATGCCGTGACGCGACACGTACACGTCGTTGTAGCCGTTGATCAGGATGTCTTCCACGGCCGGGTCGGCGAGCAGGTCCTCGATCGGCCCGAAGCCCGCGAGTTCCTTGGTCAGCGCCTCGGCAATCAGCCGCACTTCGCTCTCGTTGATCGGAATCCGGCGCAGCCTGACGAAGCTGTCCATCTCCAGATCGACGAACTGGTTGATCGCGTTACGCGACCAGCGGCCGAACTCGGAGCCGAGTTCCTCGATGCGCGTGAGCAGATGCTCGTGCGCCGCGTTCTTGATGTCCTGGAACTGCTGGCTATGCGCGAACGCAGGCGCGTCGTCGGCAAACTGGATCTCTTTTGCCATCGTTTATGACCGCTTTTGAGTAGTGGGAATGAAGCGCCTGAGCGCGCCGAGCGCCGACTTGCCGCGCGCCGGCGCCGCGCTGTGCTGCGCGCCGCCGAGCCGCTCGACGAGCGGTTCGAGCGCGCGCACGTAGGCGTCGCGCGGCGCGACGTCGACCAGCAGATGCCCCTGGTTGACCGCCTGGCCGAGCGCGATGCGCCGCTCGGGCAAGCTCGCGAGCAGCGGAATTTCGAGGCGCTGCGCGATCTGCGCGGCGGCGAGGCCGAGGTCGGCATCGAATTTGTTGACGACGAGCTGCACGTTCGAGGTGTCGAGGCCCTCTTCGCGCAAGCCGTCGAGCACGCTGACCGCCGAGACGATCGAGGCGACGCCCTGGTCGCACAGGAGCCAGGTTTCGTCGGCGGCCTGCACGACCTGCGCGATGAATTCGCTGTTGCCGAAGCCGCCGAGGTCGATGAGCTGCTGGTCGAAAAACGCGCGCAGCCGGTTCAGCAAGCCGATCGACGACGAATACGAGACCTCGCGCATGTCGGCGAGATTCGGCGGCAGCGTGGTCAGCGCGAGACCGCTCGCGTGATGCGACAGCGCCGTGTGCACGAAAGTCTGGTCGAAGCGGCGCAGGTTGCGCACGGCCTCGACGAAATTGAATTCGCTGCGTGTGTTGAGCAGCAGCGAGCCGTCCGCGGCGGGCAGGCCGAGATCGAGCAGCGCGGCCTGGCGCCCCTGCGCGACGTCGCGCCGCTGCAGCAGCACGCCGAGGTTGGCGGCGAGCGTGCTCACGCCCATGCCGATGCGCGCGCCGAGCAGCGCCGTAACACGGCCGTGGCGACTCACCGGTTCGATCAGATTGTCGAGCACCTGGCGCGTGATGCGCAGCGCGTCCTCGGGCGGCCCCGACAGGTCGATGAAGTCGCGCACGCCGGCGCGCAGCGCGGCGAGCGCGCTCTCGGGCTCGGCGAGCGAGCCGAGCGCAACGATCTGCAGCGACGGATAGGCCGCGCGCACCGAGTTCGCGGCCGCGCTCGCCGCCGCGCCGCGGCCGCACGAAAAGTCGACGAACACCAGCGACGGATTGAGCGTCGCGATGCGCTGCATCAGCAGCGCCGGATCGAGCGTGGCCGCCTCGATCACGCCCGCACCGACGAGCGTATTGGCGAGCCAGTGCACGTGCTCGTCGGCGAGCGACGCGAACACGAAGTGATCGGTGATCGCCCGTTCAGTCAACGAATGCGTTCTCGCGTTCATGTTGGACATCCTCTTGCGGCATCGACCCTAAAGCCGCCGCCTCGTACTGTCTGCCGGCGCACACGCGCCGGCTCGAAAACCTCGCCTGCTCCCTGCCGCCTGCCGCGCGGCGACACACCGGCTTCACTTGGAGAACCCCGGCACCGCGTCGCGCGCCGCGACGCCGCCCAGCAACGAGCGCCACACCGGTCCGTCGCGCTGCTCGGCCTGCTCGCCCGGCGTCGACGGCAAGTCCGCGCCCTTCGCGAGCGGCGAAACCAGATGTGGCGTCACGATGATGACGAGTTCCTTCTCGTTCTGCTGATAGTTGAGCTGCTTGAAGAACGTGCCGAGAATCGGCAGATCGCCGAGCAGCGGCACCTTCGCGACGTTCGACGCGGTCTCGCGGTCGATCAGCCCGCCGATCATGAAGCTCTCGCCGTCGCCGAGCTCGACCGTCGTGTCGGCGCGGCGCGTGATGAACGCGGGCACCGACACGCCGCTGATCGTCACCGCGTTCGCGAAGTCGAGCTGGCTCGCCTCGGGCGCCACCTTCAGCGCGATGCGCTGCGGGCTCAGCACGGTCGGCGTCAGCGTGAGCCCGACGCCGTACTGCTTGTATTCGATCGAGGTCGTACCGAGCGCCTGCGGCACCGGCACCGGCACTTCGCCGCCGGCGAGGAAGCTCGCGCTTTGCCCGGACAGCGCGACGAGCGTCGGCTCGGCCAGCACGCGCGCGAGGTTGTTGCCCTCGAGCAGGCTCAGGTTCGCGAACAGCCCGTGCGTCGCCGAATTGAAGATCAGGTTGAACGCCGACGAGATCGGCTGCGTGCTCGTCACGCTGGGTGGCGAGGTGCCACCGCCCGTCACCGAACTCAGGGACGACGGCGCGAACGAGCCGAACGTGAAGCCGTTGTTCTGCTTCAGGAAGTTGAAGCCGACTTCCTTCAGCACCGAACGGCTGAATTCGACCACCCGCACGTCGACCTGCACGACCGCGCGGCTCGCCACCGTCGACGTGTCGAACACGGCGCCGTCCTTGCCGACCGCGCCTTGGGCCGCGACGACGGCACGCTGGTGCGACTCCATCGTCGCCGACGAACCGGACACCACCGCCGTGCCGCCGAGCACCTTGACGCTCGGCGTATCGGCGCCGAGCAGCGAGGCCGCGGCCGGCGTCGTCACGTTGACCGTGTAGCGCAGCGGCGCGTCGCGCTCGCGCACCCAGACCATCAGGCTCGTCGTGCCCGCGGCCTTGCCGACCAGCAGCACGCCGCCGTTCTTGCCGCCCTTGACGATCAGCACGTCGGCGACGCCTGGATCGCCGATCGCCACGCGCTGCAGCGCATGGCCCGTCGCGATCTGCTGCTGGCTGCCGACCGTCAGCGTGATGGTCTGGCCGGCCGCGCCGGGCGCGAACTCGGGCGCCTGAGCCGCCTGCTGAGCGGCCTGGGCCGCTTGCGCCGCGCGCGGGTTGACCATCCGCTGTGCCGGACCGGCCGCATCGGTCACCGCCGATACGCCCAGCAAAGCCAACCCGAGCCACGCTGCTTTTCTGAAAGCAAAAATCCGTTGTGTCATGTAGTGATGGGGGCGACTGGCCGCCCGCTCCCTGAAGCTGCTTACCAGGCGACCGTTTCGGCGCGCCCACCCCGTATTACTTCGATACCGCCCCGCGTGCCGCCCGTATTGCCCGCGACGCGCGCGGGCGCCGGTGCCCGCGGCGCAAG
>NZ_VWWM01000123.1:0-4982 GCF_011752945.1 Paraburkholderia sp. Cy-641 | reverse complement strand
CAGTCCACAAACTCACAGCACCCAAACCACCCGGCACCGCTTCGTTTGCGTCGCTGCGTCTGCAGCAGAGAAACGAGATTATGCTGACCGCCCCACGTCACGTCAAGACCCTTGCGCGAATTTTCTTCGAACCGATGCAAAAAGATGCGCCTCATGCATAGTGTGTGAGGGCATGGCAACCGATCCCCTTGCGTGAGGGCGAAACATCTCCACATATATCGAGCGGCAGCGATGTCCGCCGATGCGCGTATCAACCCATCGTCCGCCGGAAACACCCACGCATGTGATGCGTCAACGTCTGCGAAGCAACACAAATATGACTAATTGATGTGCAAGCGTGAGCGCGAACACGCAAGCTCGTATATAATGCGAGCCGCGCAAATTTCGCATTCATTCTATCGGCCCGCTTCGAGCGGGCTCATCTTTTTGCTCCCCAGAGCACAGCCAAACAACCGCGTTGAGTCACATCAGGTGATGCTGAGCCCTGCTCGAAACGCCTGACGGTAGCGTCTTGCGTCTCATAGCGAAGCCTCTAGAGGAAAATACGTGAACCCTTTTGATCGCGAAGATTCGCAAAACGAAACCGCCTTCATCGCCAAAGCTTCCTCGGGCCGCACGGCCAAGGGCAAGGGCGCAGGCAAAGCGATCCCCGTGGCGGCCGAACTGCAGCCGCAACAAGCCGAAGAACGTCAGCGCCTGATGCGCGCGCTGATCCAGCTAGGCAAGGAGCAAGGCTACCTGACCCACGCGCAGATCAACGACCACCTGCCCGACAACTTCACGCAAACGGCGGCGATCGACAGCATCGTCAGCGCGTTCAGCGACATGGGCGTGCAGGTCTACGAGCAGGCCCCTGACGCGGAAACCCTGCTGCTGAACTCGAACACGCCGACCGTCGTCTCGGACGACCAGGCAGACGAGGAAACCGAAGTCGCCCTCTCGACCGTCGACTCCGAATTCGGCCGCACGACCGACCCCGTGCGCATGTACATGCGCGAAATGGGCGCGACCGAACTGCTGACTCGCGCGGGCGAAATCGCAATCGCGAAGCGCATCGAAGACGGTCTGCATCAGATGGTGCAGGCGATCGCAGCGTGCCCGCTCGCGATCTCCGCGATTCTCGCGAGCGCCCAGCAGGTGGCCGACGGCGAGTTGCGCATCGACGAACTGGTCGACGGTCTCAATGAAGACGACGTGGCCGCGGAAGAAGACTCGAACTCGAACTCAAGCGCCGACGCCGATGCCGACGAAGACACCGACTCCGACGATAGCGACGAAGACGAGGACGGCGACGACGTCGGCCAGGCCGACTCAGCGGCGGCGGACGAAGCGCGTCTGAAGCAGCTCACGAGCGACTGCCTCGAAATCTTCGCGCAGGTCGGCATCCTGTACGACCAGATGAGCGAGGCGCACACGCGCGGCGACGTCGGCTCGAAAGCCTATCTGCGCGCCCGCGAAGACATCCAGCTGCACCTCGCGCGCATCCGCTTCACCGCCCGCACGATCGACCGCCTGTGCGGCGACGTGCAGCATCAGGTCGCGCAAGTGCGCTCGATCGAGCGCAACATCCTGCAAATCGTCGTCTCGAAGGCCGGCATGCCGCGCGAGAAGTTCATCGAATCGTTCGGCGGCAGCGAAACCGACCTCGGCTGGACCGAGCGCGCGGCGCGCCCGGCCTCGACGGCCTACAGCGCGGCGCTCGAGCGCCATCTGCCGGCGATCCAGTCCGAACAGCAGAAGCTGATCGAAATCGAAGCGACGGTTTCCCTGCCGCTCAAGGAGCTGAAAGAGATCAACCGCCAGATGGTCGCGGCCGAGTCGAAGATGCGCAAGGCCAAGAGCGAGATGATCGAGGCGAACCTGCGTCTCGTGATCTCGATCGCGAAGAAGTACGTGAACCGCGGCATGCTGTTCCTCGACCTGATCCAGGAAGGCAATATCGGCCTGATGAAGGCCGTGGACAAGTTCGAATACCGTCGCGGCTGGAAGTTTTCGACGTACGCGACGTGGTGGGTTCGCCAGGCTGTCACGCGTTCGCTCGCCGACCAGGCGCGCACGATCCGCGTGCCGGTGCACATGATCGAAACGATCAACAAGCTGAACCGCATCTCGCGCGAAATTCTGCAGCAGACCGGCCAGGAAGCACATCCGGCCGTGCTCGCCGAGCGCATGGAACTCTCGGAAGAGAAGGTGCGCGGCATTCTGAAGATCGCGAAGCAGCCGGTCTCGCTGGAAACGCCGGTCGGCGACGACGGCGACGCGACGCTCGGCGACATGATCGAAGACGCAGGCGTTTCCTCGCCGGCCGATGCGGCAATGCAGGCCGACCTGCGCGCCGCCATCGACGACGCGCTCGACTCGCTGTCGCCGCGCGAAGCGAAGGTGCTGCGCATGCGCTACGGCATCAATACGAAGTCGGACCACACGCTCGAGGAAGTGGGCAAGCAGTTCGACGTCACGCGCGAGCGGATCCGTCAGATCGAAAGCAAGGCAATGCGCAAGCTCATGCATCCGAGCCGCGCTGACCGTCTGAAGTCGTTCCTCGACCGTTAAGCCTCGGCCACCCTCACCTTCAGGCCGCGTTCAGGCCTTCATGCTTGCCGTGCTCCCCGCACGGCAAGCCGCAACACCCCCGCCTCATACACAAGCAGCAGAACCAACCGGCCAACGGTGACTTCTGCTGCCTGCTCCCTTCAGCCGCGTAGCACGCATGTGGAAACACAGGGCGATCTTCGCGCGCGTGATGGCTATTCGCGCTCCATTCTTCGCGACAGCAATAGAACACGCAGCGCACGCATAACTTCTTCCGCCCCCCATGCCCGCACGCGTGCCTTTGCTTCGCCGCGTCGCACGACATGGCGCTTCACGCCGGTCCAAACAGGCGTTCGATTGTTGTCCACAGAAACTGGGAACAAGCTTGTGGACAACCTGCGCATGACCGCGCTAACTCATTGAGCCCACTCGATTTCACGCGCGCGCTCACGAGAAGTCGCAAACCTCGCCCACCATCGTCCGCATACACGCCCGCGCTTATCGCGCGCCCCCCCGGCCTCACGGCATCACAAACGTCTTCACGAGCGTCAGCTCGCCCGGCTTGCGCATCGGCACGCGGATCGTTTCGCTCTTCTCGTCCGGCGTGTTCTCGTTCGTGATAATCGTGACCTGCGCGACCGTTATGTCGCTGCCGCTATTGCCGTTGCCGTAGTAGTTGACGAACACGAGGTAGGTGCCCTTGAGCGGCGCCGCCGACGAATAGATCTCCGGCCCGTAGCCGGTCGTCACGTCGACGTCGAGCGAGCCGCCGTTGGGCGTCACGCGATCGCCGTACCACGCGTGCGCGCCGTCGGGCGAGACGACGTGCAGATCGAGGTCGGTGCCGTCGGTGTCCCATGCGAGCACCACGCGCAGCTTCGGCTGCGTCTTGCCGCTGTAGGCGTCGTAGAACTGCACGCGCTTGCGGCTGCCGTCCGGGGCGCGCAATTCGACGCTGTTGCTGCCGGACGGAAACGCATACGGCCGCGAGAAGCGGCCGTCTTCCTCGACGCGCTGTGGCAGCGGCGTGCCGTTCACGACGAGCGTGCCCACCGAGGTGCCCTTCTTCTTCGGCGTGTTGCGGATCTGCCCTTCGATCAGTGCGAATTTCGACTGCCCTTCCGGCGTCGACACCGACACCGCCGGGTAGTGCACGTCCTGCGTATAGCGCTCGCTGTCGCCGCTCGTGTTGCGCCAGCCGTTCAGCGGCGCACTGAAGTCGATATCGCCCGCCCAGGCGGCCGGCGCCGTCTGCACGCAGACGACGAGCCACCAGCCCGCCGCCTTCAGCCAACCTGTCGCGCTGGATTTCATCGTTACCGCTCCTGTCTCACGCTCTACACGGGAAAAAATCCGCCTCATCACATCGCTCGTCGAATCGTTCATGGGCTCGCTCATTGAATCTGCCCGTCGGTGCGGATCAGCAGACGCGCGGTGCGCTCGACGAACGCTTCGTCGAGCCCGCGCGGATGATGCTGGAACGCGAGGTGCAGGTATTCGTGCGTCAACGCGATGCGGTCCTCTTCGGTCACGAGGCGGTACACGTAGACGCGATTGCGCTGCGCGTCGGCATAGGGCCGCCCTTCGCGCACCGCGCACACGGCCGGCAGATCGGGCGTCTCGTAGCCGTCCGCGCCTTCCAGGCGGCGTGCCCACAGCGGCGCGTTGCGTTGCAGCCAGGCTTGCGCGCCGGCCACCGCGATGCAGTCGCCCGCGAGCGGACTCTCGAACGAAGTCAGCGTCGCCTGCGGCCAGGTGCGCGCGAGAATCGCGTCGAACGCGCGGCCGCCTTGCGCGGATGCCTTCGCGTCGAGCCAGCTCATCTGCCCCGGCGCGGCCTTGTCGTGGTGATACTGGACCGGCACGCCGGTCAGCACGAGCGCATCGGTCAGATCGGCGGCCCGGCGCGCGGCGGGCTCGGGAGTGCGCGGCAGGACGCGCTGCGTGCTGCTGCTGTCGTCGATACGGAAGCAGCCGTGGTCGTGGCGGCCGTGCTGCACGACGTAGGTGCGCGCCGCGACCGCGAGCGCCTTGGCGGCTTCCGGCTGGCTCGTGTCGCCCTCGCGCTCGACCACGCGCGCCACGTAGTCGTTCATGCCGAACCGGCCGACGATCTGCGGCGCGCCGCTCCCGTTCCGGTCGAGCCGCAGTTCGCCACGGCTCGTCACGCGCGCCCAGTTGCCGTTGACGAAGCCGACCCGAAACTCGCCGCGCAACGGGCCGTCGGGTACGGCCGTCGAGCTTCGCTTGCCGCCGGGTGCATCGTCGGGCGCGTCGTCGTGCACTGCGCCGAGCACTTCGCGAACCGGATAGCGGCTGAAGAAATCGACGAGCACGCAGGCGCCGTCGTCGGGCACCGTGATCGACGTCAGCAACGGCGCGATGCGCGGCGCCGCGGCCGCGAGCACGCGCGCGCTGCCGCCGGGTCCGCCGAGCCATACCGGCGTGCA
>NZ_VWWM01000122.1:0-5370 GCF_011752945.1 Paraburkholderia sp. Cy-641 | reverse complement strand
GGCCCGCTGCCCGAGACGCTGCCCGCCGCGCGCGCCGGGCTCACGTGCGCCGGCCGGCATGCCGCCGGCGCATTGGCCCGTGTTCCGTCAAAGCGCTTCGTCCGACTCCTGCCTATGTCCGCTTCGCGACCCGACTCCGCCCGTCAGCGCCGCCCGATGCGTCCGCTGCCCGTCCTCATTTTCATGAGCCGCTGGCTGCAGGTGCCGCTCTATCTCGGCCTGATCGTCGCGCAAGCGGTCTACGTCGTGCTGTTCCTCAAGGAAGTCTGGCATCTGGTCACGGATTCGATGAAGCTCGACGAGACCAGCATCATGCTCGTCGTGCTGGGCCTGATCGACGTGGTGATGATCTCGAACCTGCTGATCATGGTCATCATCGGCGGGTATGAAACGTTCGTCTCGCGCCTCGGTCTCGATGGCCATCCGGATGAACCGGAGTGGCTCGATCACGTCAACGCCGGCGTGCTGAAAGTGAAGCTCTCGATGGCGCTCATCAGCATCTCGTCGATCCATCTGCTGAAGACCTTCATCAGCCCCGACCAGAACACGACGCACACGATCATGTGGCAGGTCATCATCCATGTCGCGTTCCTCGTGTCCGCGCTCGTGATGGCGCTCGTCGACCGCCTCACCACGCACACGCACCCCAAGCATTTCGAAGAGCCCGCGGCCTTGCACGCCGTGGGCGGCATCAAGGTTTCCACTCCCCTGAAGGCGCAAGACTGACCGCACCGCGCTGCGATCCGATAACAAGCGTCCCTCCCCACTGAGCTAGCCATGACCGTCATCAAACAGGAAGACCTGATCCAGAGCATCGCTGATTCGCTGCAGTACATCAGCTATTACCATCCGCTCGACTACATCGAAGCGCTCGGCCGCGCCTACGAGCTCGAACAGAGCCCGGCGGCGAAGGACGCGATCGCGCAGATCCTGACCAACAGCCGCATGTGCGCCGAAGGCAAGCGCCCGATCTGCCAGGACACCGGCATCGTCACGGTGTTCGTGAAGGTCGGCATGGACGTGCGTTGGGACGGCGCGACGATGAGCGTCACCGACATGATCAACGAAGGCGTGCGCCGCGGCTACATGAACCCCGACAACGTGCTGCGCGCCTCGATCGTGAGCCCGCCCGAAGGCGCGCGCAAGAACACGAAGGACAACACGCCGGCCGTGATCCACTATGAGATCGTGCCGGGCGACAAGATCGACGTGCAGGTCGCGGCCAAGGGCGGCGGCTCGGAAAACAAGTCGAAGTTCGCGATGCTGAACCCGTCCGATTCGATCGTCGACTGGGTGCTCAAGACCGTGCCGACGATGGGTGCCGGCTGGTGCCCGCCGGGCATGCTCGGCATCGGCATCGGCGGCACCGCCGAGAAAGCGATGCTGATGGCGAAGGAATCGCTGATGGACCCGATCGACATTCAGGACGTGATCGCGCGCGGCCCGCAGGACTGGATCGAAGAACTGCGCGTCGAACTGCACGAGAAGGTCAACGCACTCGGCATCGGCGCGCAGGGTCTCGGCGGTCTCGCCACCGTGCTCGACGTGAAGATCATGGCCGCGCCGACGCACGCCGCGTCGAAGCCGATCGCGATCATCCCGAACTGCGCGGCCACGCGTCACGCGCACTTCACGCTCGACGGCTCGGGCGTGGCGAAGCTCGAAGCGCCGTCGCTCGACGCATGGCCGAAGGTGCACTGGGAGCCGAACACGGAAACCAGCCAGCGCGTCGACCTCGACACGCTGACGCCGGCCGAAGTCGCAAGCTGGAAGCCGGGCCAGACGCTGCTGCTGTCGGGCAAGATGCTGACGGGCCGCGACGCCGCGCACAAGCGCATCGCCGACATGCTCGCGAAGGGCGAGAAGCTGCCGGTCGACTTCACGAACCGCGTGATCTACTACGTCGGCCCGGTCGATCCGGTGCGCGACGAAGCGGTCGGCCCGGCGGGCCCGACCACGTCCACGCGCATGGACAAGTTCACCGAAACGATGCTCGGACAAACGGGCCTCATTTCGATGATCGGCAAGGCCGAGCGCGGCCCGGTCGCGATCGAGTCGATCAAGAAGCATAAGGCGGCCTATCTGATGGCCGTCGGCGGCGCCGCGTATCTGGTCTCGAAGGCGATCCGCAGCGCGAAGGTGCTGGCGTTCGAAGACCTCGGCATGGAAGCGATCTACGAGTTCGACGTGCAGGACATGCCGGTCACGGTCGCCGTCGATTCGAACGGCACCTCGGTGCACCAGACCGGCCCGAAGGAATGGCAGGCGAAGATCGGCAAGATTCCGGTTGCCACGGCTTAATGATTCGCAATGAGTGCCCGTCGCGCGGGTCGGATGCCGGGGCTTCGGCCCCGGCTTTTTTTTGCTGTGCGCAAGACGTGCGCAAAGCGGCGCGCAATACCTGAAACAATGCCAAAAGTTGTGTCCGTAAGCTTGGCTTTTTCAGGTATGGCGTTTATTGTTGTTGGAAATTCAAGGTCCCCACATAAGGAATTAACATGCAAGGCGACAAGAAGGTCATCGAATACCTGAACGCGCAGCTCAAGAACGAACTGACCGCCATCAACCAGTACTTCCTGCATGCGCGGATGTACAAGCACTGGGGTCTCGACAAGCTCGGCAAGCATGAATACGACGAGTCGATCGGCGAAATGAAACATGCCGACTGGCTCATCGAACGTATTTTCATGCTCGACGGCCTGCCGAATCTGCAGGACCTGCACAAGCTGCTGATCGGTGAGGAAACCAAAGAAATCCTCGAATGCGATCTGAAGCTCGAACAGATTTCGCAGAGCACCTGCAAGGAAGCCATCGTCTACTGTGAATCGGTTCGCGACTTCATCTCGCGCGAAATCTTCACGAAGATTCTCGACGACACCGAAGAACATATCGACTGGCTCGAAACGCAGCTCGATCTGATCGACAAGGTCGGCATCCAGAATTACCAGCAAAGCGCGATGGGTTCGGTCGAGTCCTGAGCGAAGCCGGCTGCAATATCCCGCGCGGTGGCGCAAGGGTTCGTTTATCCGCGAGCGAACCTGCGTGCGAGACGGACCGCGCCGCGCGGACGATATACTTCAGCACTTTGCGCGCCGCGCCGTTTCCTGTTTTCGCTGTTTGCCGTTTCCTGTTTGCCGTTTGCGCCGTTCGTCGTTTCCGTCTGTGCCGGCTTCGGCCGTTTCCGCCTTTTCGCCAAGCGTAGCGTCACGCACGTTTTCCTCGCCTATGTCTGCTCAATCGCCGTCCCCGACCGTCCGGACTTTCACCGCTGGCGCCGCGTTGCAGGCACCGGTCGGCATTTTCGATTCGGGCCTGGGCGGTCTGTCGGTGCTGCGGGCGGTGCGGGCGCAACTACCTGACGAGACGCTGCTCTATGTCGCCGATTCGCTGTACGCGCCGTATGGCGAGCGCGACGACGACTTCATCGCCGACCGTACGCTCGCGATCGGCGAATGGCTGATGGGGCAAGGCGCGAAGGCACTCGTGGTCGCCTGCAACACGGCGACCGCGCAATCGATCGCGCTAGTGCGCGAAAAGTTGCCGATTCCGCTGATCGGCGTCGAACCCGGCATCAAGCCCGCCGCGTTGCAGTCGAAAAGCCGCGTCGCGGGCGTGCTCGCGACACAGGCGACACTGCGCAGCGCCCGCTTCCAGGGGCTGCTCGAACGCTACGCCGCCGACTGCCGCTTTCTGTGCCAGCCAGGGCATGGGCTCGTGCAGGCAGTCGAGCGCTGCGATGTGAGCTCGGCCGAATTGCGCGCGCTGCTGCGCAGCTATCTCGAACCGATGCTCGACGCGGGCGCCGACACGCTCGTGCTCGGCTGCACCCACTACCCGTTTCTCGATGCGGCGATCCGCGACATCGTCGGCGACCGGCTCGCGCTGATCGACACGAGCGTGGCGATCGCGCGTCAACTGGAACGCGTGCTGGACCAGCACGGCCTGCGCGCCACCGCGCCCGCCGCCGGCACGCCGCTGCCGCGCTTCTATTCCACCGACGACGGTCTCCACCAGCAGCAGCTCACCGCGACGCTGCTGGGAATCGAAGCGAGCGTCGAGCGGGTATTGATTGCCTCGCGGCGGACGGCCGGACCGGATTCGCGGGCGGCATAAAGCGCGACGCGCCCAGGCGCTGCCGCCTAAGCGGTTTCCGGCAGAGTTTCCGGCAAGATTACGCAGCCTGCATATTTCCGTACCCCGCCAGCCAGGCGTCGCCCGGACGCCGCCTGCGCCATTGCAGCGCACTTTCGTCCCGCCCCCGATTGGGTCGCACCCAACCACCGAGCCGCACGACGCCCCACCACATCCGCGCCTTCCCGCCATTTTTCCCCTCTAGCGTCCTCGTTCCGGCCCCCCTTCCCGCCCCAAAATCCCTCCTATGAGTCTGGTTTTGTTACAAAAAATCATTCAGGGCGCTTGCCAAACGGCCCAAACAAAATGATAATAATTCGCATTAACGTTAGCTATGACGCCTGCCATGATTGTGTGTGTCTGCAAATCCGTTTCCGACCGAACCATCCGCTCCTCGATCGCGGACGGCATCGACTCGTTCGACGAACTTCAGTTCGAGCTCGGCGTCGCCTCCTGCTGCGGCAAGTGCGAGGAGTCGGTGCGCGACGTCATGCTGCAAAGCGGCGTCTGCGCGAGCCGGTGCGGCGTGGTCGTCGAACATCGTGCGCAGGTGGTCGAAATGGCTACGGTCTCGTTCTACGAACGCAAGGCAGCCTGAGTCCAGCTTTCGGGGTGCGGCGCGAGCCGTACCCACCCGTTTCAATGCCCCGACGCTTTGCGCACATTTAATGTAGCGCTTAATGCGACATCAGGATGTCGCATGATTTGCGGTACAGTCGCTGTTATCCCACTGCCGTCAGCAAGCCAGTATTCATGCCAGCCAGCTAAACCCACTCAACTTGAGCAAGGAGTTCGAGATGGAATTGCTGATTGGTTTCGTGACCACCCTGTTCATTTCGCTGCTGATTTTCCGAACATGACGATGTCCTGTCCGACACGCCGCCCAGGCGGCGTGCTGCCGCACTAACATGCAGGCCCCGTACCCCGTTCCCGCCGGCGCTTCGCTGGCGTCGCCTCCCCGTAGGAATTCCCGCGCGCTGACCGCCACCGTCGTGGTCGCGGCGATCCACGTCGCGCTGCTCGCCGTCATCATGACGCTGCGCCACGAGCCGGCGCAGGTCGCGATCGAAGCGCACGTGATGACCGCGGAGCTGCTGCCGCCCACGCCGACCGCCGCGCCCGTCGCGCTGCAATCGATCGCGCCGCCGCCGCCCACGCCGACCCCGCCGGTGCATACGAAGCCGAAGGTGCAGCCGAAGCCCGCGCCGGCGCCCAAACCGGCGCCGACGCCGTTGCCGC
>NZ_VWWM01000121.1:0-5655 GCF_011752945.1 Paraburkholderia sp. Cy-641 | reverse complement strand
CATAATCTCGTTTCTCTGCTGCAGACGCAGCGACGCAAACGAAGCGGTGCCGGGTGGTTTGGGTGCTGTGAGTTTGTGGACTGATCTTTAAAAACCAACAGCCGATAAGTGTGGGCGCTTGATGCGGGGTGCGGACCTGATCTTCGGATCGGGTCAAGGCAAAAGTATCAAGAGTCTCACACAGTAAAGAGGAAGGTTTGCCTGTTGAGAGACAGGTTAATCATCGTCAGTACGTTGAGTGAGCGACCGGTTCAGAGATGAACCGAAAACAGTAACAGGTTTGAACTGAAGAGTTTGATCCTGGCTCAGATTGAACGCTGGCGGCATGCCTTACACATGCAAGTCGGACGGCAGCGCGGGCTTCGGCCTGGCGGCGAGTGGCGAACGGGTGAGTAATACATCGGAACGTGTCCTGGAGTGGGGGATAGCCCGGCGAAAGCCGGATTAATACCGCATACGCTCGGGAGAGGAAAGCGGGGGCTCGCAAGACCTCGCGCTCAAGGGGCGGCCGATGGCAGATTAGGTAGTTGGTGGGGTAAAGGCCTACCAAGCCGACGATCTGTAGCTGGTCTGAGAGGACGACCAGCCACACTGGGACTGAGACACGGCCCAGACTCCTACGGGAGGCAGCAGTGGGGAATTTTGGACAATGGGGGCAACCCTGATCCAGCAATGCCGCGTGTGTGAAGAAGGCCTTCGGGTTGTAAAGCACTTTTGTCCGGGAAGAAAGCCCTTTCGATAATACCGGAGGGGGATGACGGTACTGGAAGAATAAGCACCGGCTAACTACGTGCCAGCAGCCGCGGTAATACGTAGGGTGCGAGCGTTAATCGGAATTACTGGGCGTAAAGCGTGCGCAGGCGGTGCTGTAAGACCGATGTGAAATCCCCGGGCTTAACCTGGGAACTGCATTGGTGACTGCAGCGCTGGAGTATGGCAGAGGGGGGTGGAATTCCACGTGTAGCAGTGAAATGCGTAGAGATGTGGAGGAACACCGATGGCGAAGGCAGCCCCCTGGGCCAATACTGACGCTCATGCACGAAAGCGTGGGGAGCAAACAGGATTAGATACCCTGGTAGTCCACGCCCTAAACGATGTCAACTGGTTGTCGGGCCTTCATTGGCTTGGTAACGTAGCTAACGCGTGAAGTTGACCGCCTGGGGAGTACGGTCGCAAGATTAAAACTCAAAGGAATTGACGGGGACCCGCACAAGCGGTGGATGATGTGGATTAATTCGATGCAACGCGAAAAACCTTACCTACCCTTGACATGGATGGAAGCCTGATGAGAGTTGGGTGTGCCCGAAAGGGAGCCATCACACAGGTGCTGCATGGCTGTCGTCAGCTCGTGTCGTGAGATGTTGGGTTAAGTCCCGCAACGAGCGCAACCCTTGTCCCTAGTTGCTACGCAAGAGCACTCCAGGGAGACTGCCGGTGACAAACCGGAGGAAGGTGGGGATGACGTCAAGTCCTCATGGCCCTTATGGGTAGGGCTTCACACGTCATACAATGGTCGGAACAGAGGGTTGCCAAGCCGCGAGGTGGAGCCAATCCCAGAAAACCGATCGTAGTCCGGATCGCACTCTGCAACTCGAGTGCGTGAAGCTGGAATCGCTAGTAATCGCGGATCAGCATGCCGCGGTGAATACGTTCCCGGGTCTTGTACACACCGCCCGTCACACCATGGGAGTGGGTTTCACCAGAAGTAGGTAGCCTAACCGCAAGGAGGGCGCTTACCACGGTGGGATTCATGACTGGGGTGAAGTCGTAACAAGGTAGCCGTATCGGAAGGTGCGGCTGGATCACCTCCTTTCCAGAGCTAGCATCTCTATCAAGTGCTCACGCTTATCGGCTGTGGTTAGCAGAAGAAACGCAGACAGACGCAGGGGTCTGTAGCTCAGTCGGTTAGAGCACCGTCTTGATAAGGCGGGGGTCGATGGTTCGAATCCATCCAGACCCACCATCTTTGTCTGTGGTGCTGACAGATCTCTGGGTGCGGGCAGATAGTCGTATCTGTAGTATGACTGGGGGATTAGCTCAGCTGGGAGAGCACCTGCTTTGCAAGCAGGGGGTCGTCGGTTCGATCCCGTCATCCTCCACCAATCTTCAATGCGCAGGGTTCTGCACGAGTGCAGAGCGTTGCGCATTGGCGATTGAGCCAGTCAGAGCGATGTGAGGCAACTCGCAATCGGCTGTCGTTCTTTAACAATCAGGAAGAAGTAGTAAAGAGATTCACGAAAGCGTACTTAGAGATGGGTAGGCGAGTAGGTGAATCAGGGTTGTGATTGTATCGATGTATTTTAAGGGCGATCGGAAGGTCGTCTTGGAATACGGCGCAACACGAATACTCAACCTGTAGCGGGTGAGTCTCGCGAAGAGACATACCTGTTATAGGGTCAAGCGAACAAGTGCATGTGGTGGATGCCTTGGCGATCACAGGCGATGAAGGACGCGGTAGCCTGCGAAAAGCTCCGGGGAGCTGGCAAACAAGCTTTGATCCGGAGATGTCCGAATGGGGAAACCCACTCCTAATGGAGTATCCATGACTGAATACATAGGTCATGTGAAGCGAACGCGGTGAACTGAAACATCTAAGTAACCGCAGGAAAAGAAATCAACCGAGATTCCCAAAGTAGTGGCGAGCGAAATGGGATCAGCCTGTACTCTTTATCTGTACTGTTAGTCGAATGCTCTGGAAAGTGCGGCCATAGCGGGTGATAGCCCCGTAGACGAAAACAGCATGGAAGAACTGGGTGTACGACAAGTAGGGCGGGACACGTGAAATCCTGTCTGAAGATGGGGGGACCATCCTCCAAGGCTAAATACTCGTGATCGACCGATAGTGAACCAGTACCGTGAGGGAAAGGCGAAAAGAACCCCGGGAGGGGAGTGAAACAGATCCTGAAACCGCATGCATACAAACAGTCGGAGCCTCTTCGGGGGTGACGGCGTACCTTTTGTATAATGGGTCAGCGACTTACATTCAGTGGCGAGCTTAACCGATTAGGGCAGGCGTAGCGAAAGCGAGTCCGAACAGGGCGATTAGTCGCTGGGTGTAGACCCGAAACCAGGTGATCTATCCATGGCCAGGTTGAAGGCACGGTAACACGTGCTGGAGGACCGAACCCACTAACGTTGAAAAGTTAGGGGATGAGCTGTGGATAGGGGTGAAAGGCTAAACAAACCTGGAAATAGCTGGTTCTCTCCGAAAACTATTTAGGTAGTGCCTCGTGTATCACCTTCGGGGGTAGAGCACTGTCATGGTTGTGGGGTCCATTGCGGATTACTTCGCCATAGCAAACTCCGAATACCGAAGAGTGCAATCACGGGAGACAGACATCGGGTGCTAACGTCCGGTGTCAAGAGGGAAACAACCCAGACCGCCAGCTAAGGTCCCCAAATATGGCTAAGTGGGAAACGAAGTGGGAAGGCTAAAACAGTCAGGAGGTTGGCTTAGAAGCAGCCACCCTTTAAAGAAAGCGTAATAGCTCACTGATCGAGTCGTCCTGCGCGGAAGATGTAACGGGGCTAAGCCATATACCGAAGCTGCGGATGCACATTGATGTGCATGGTAGGAGAGCGTTCCGTAAGCCTGCGAAGGTGCACTGGAAAGTGTGCTGGAGGTATCGGAAGTGCGAATGCTGACATGAGTAGCGATAAAGGGGGTGAAAGGCCCCCTCGCCGTAAGCCCAAGGTTTCCTACGCAACGTTCATCGGCGTAGGGTGAGTCGGCCCCTAAGGCGAGGCAGAAATGCGTAGCTGATGGGAAGCAGGTTAATATTCCTGCACCATTGTTAAATGCGATGGGGGGACGGATCGCGGAAGGTTGTCCGGGTGTTGGAAGTCCCGGTCCTTGCATTGGAGAAGGCGCTTTGGCAAATCCGGGCGCGGAATTCAAGGGTGCGAGGCCATTCACTTCGGTGAAGAAGCAATCGGAAGTGGTTCCAAGAAAAGCCTCTAAGCTTCAGTTTAACAAGACCGTACCGCAAACCGACACAGGTGGGCGAGATGAGTATTCTAAGGCGCTTGAGAGAACCCGGGAGAAGGAACTCGGCAAACTGGTACCGTAACTTCGGGATAAGGTACGCCCCTGTAGCTTGACTGGCTTGCGCCAGAAGGGTGAAGGGGTTGCAATAAACTGGTGGCTGCGACTGTTTAATAAAAACACAGCACTCTGCAAACACGAAAGTGGACGTATAGGGTGTGACGCCTGCCCGGTGCCGGAAGATTAAATGATGGGGTGCAAGCTCCTGATTGAAGTCCCGGTAAACGGCGGCCGTAACTATAACGGTCCTAAGGTAGCGAAATTCCTTGTCGGGTAAGTTCCGACCTGCACGAATGGCGTAACGATGGCCACACTGTCTCCTCCCGGGACTCAGCGAAGTTGAAGTGTTTGTGATGATGCAATCTCCCCGCGGCTAGACGGAAAGACCCCATGAACCTTTACTGTAGCTTTGCATTGGACTTTGAACCGGTCTGTGTAGGATAGGTGGGAGGCTGTGAAGCGGGAACGCCAGTTTCCGTGGAGCCGTCCTTGAAATACCACCCTGATCTGTTTGAGGTTCTAACCTTGGCCCGTAATCCGGGTTGGGGACAGTGCATGGTAGGCAGTTTGACTGGGGCGGTCTCCTCCCAAAGTGTAACGGAGGAGTACGAAGGTACGCTAGGTACGGTCGGAAATCGTGCTGATAGTGCAATGGCATAAGCGTGCTTGACTGTGAGACTGACAAGTCGAACAGGTGCGAAAGCAGGTCATAGTGATCCGGTGGTTCTGTATGGAAGGGCCATCGCTCAACGGATAAAAGGTACTCTGGGGATAACAGGCTGATACCGCCCAAGAGTTCATATCGACGGCGGTGTTTGGCACCTCGATGTCGGCTCATCTCATCCTGGGGCTGTAGCCGGTCCCAAGGGTATGGCTGTTCGCCATTTAAAGAGGTACGTGAGCTGGGTTTAAAACGTCGTGAGACAGTTTGGTCCCTATCTGCCGTGGGCGCTGGATATTTGAAGGGGGCTGCTCCTAGTACGAGAGGACCGGAGTGGACGAACCTCTGGTGTACCGGTTGTCACGCCAGTGGCATCGCCGGGTAGCTATGTTCGGAAGAGATAACCGCTGAAAGCATCTAAGCGGGAAACTCGCCTTAAGATGAGATATCCCCGGGGCTTCGAGCCCCTTGAAGGGTCGTTCAAGACCAGGACGTTGATAGGTCAGGTGTGCACGTGCAGTAATGCACTGAGCTAACTGATACTAATTGCCCGTAAGGCTTGATCCTATAACAGGTGTGTCTCGACAACCGTTAGTGCTTCAGCTGCCGGCGGGCGTGAGTGCTTCAGCACTTGCGCCGGGCCCATGCAAAGCGCTTGCGGGTGTCCGATCCCCGAAGAAGGGGATACGCTGGAACTCCAGAAGGAGTGACCAGAACACGCGGTTGAGTGATCGATGTTGTGCCAGAAACAACACAACTCCCACACGAATCCTTTACGCTTCTTCCCGATTGGCTGTGGCGCGAAAACCCGCGACGCAGCAACCCGTCATGCCTGATGACCATAGCGAGTCGGTCCCACCCCTTCCCATCCCGAACAGGACCGTGAAACGACTCCACGCCGATGATAGTGCGGATTGCCCGTGTGAAAGTAGGTAATCGTCAGGCTCCT
>NZ_VWWM01000120.1:0-6138 GCF_011752945.1 Paraburkholderia sp. Cy-641 | reverse complement strand
CGTGGTTTCCTGCGCCGCGGCCAGCATCAGCGAGCGCAGCGGCGAGTCGGCCGCCGCCAGCAGGTTCGCCAGGCGCGCGCCCTGGTCCACACCGTTGAACGGCACCACGTCGACATCGCCGAGCAAGGCATCCCATTGGCGGATGTACTCGTCGTAATAGAGCCGCGTCATGCCGGCCTTCAGGTCGTCGAGACCATTCGGCGTCAATACGGATTCCTCGCGCCCCAGCACCCAATCGTCCTTAGCGATATCGAGCACCGCCGCGTCGCGCAACTGGACGAACTTCCGGTAACCGGCCCGCGTATAAGCGCCCGACACGCCACGCGTCAACGGCGCGCCGCTCTTGCGCACCAGCACCAGCGCGGCATTGCGCCCAGCGGCATTGGCGACGCTGAACTCCGGCAGCCTGCTCTGTTCGAGATCGCGTTTGACGCGGTTGAACAGGCGCTGGGTCAGCGGCATCTTCGCGAGCGTCGCCCGCGCCTGCGCGATCAGGTCCTTGTCGAGCGGCAGCGACGCATCGAAGCGCGCCGGCTGGAACAGCGCCGCCAGATGACCGTCGATATCGTTGCGCTGCTCGTCGCTCGCATCGCGCAACGGTCCGCGGCGCCAATCGACATCGGCCCACAGGCGCACCGAGTCGGCGTCATAGTGCAGCGAATCGCCGAGCATCAGGTAGGCGCGCAGTACTTCATACTGGAAGTCGGGATTGTTCGCGTCGCCCCGGCGCAATTCGTCTTCCATGCGGCTCACCACGAGCGGCAGCAGCGTCTGCCGCAACAGCCGCCGATAACTGGTCTGCGCTTCGAGGCCGAGCTTGTCGCCTTGATAAAGGCCGAGGCGCGACAGCCACGGCACGCTTTTGTCGCGGTCCGCATAACCGCCGGGCAGATCGCGCGCGGCATTGAGCAGCGGCAGCAAGGCCAGCGGGTTGTCGCTGGGCTGCGTGCTCTGCGCGAGCTTCTGCAATGCGGCCACATGCTGCTGCACCTTGGCCACGTAGGCTTCGTTGCGCTGATAGCTGACGAAAAACAGCACCAGCGCCAGCACCGCGACGACCCCGATCGCCGCGAGCGCGGCGCGCTGGAACCACGCGCGGCGCCGCTCCAGTTTCTGGTTCACGCCCGCGAGCCCGGCTTCCTCGAAAATCACGTTGCGCAGCAGCTTCGTGATGAAGTACGCCCGCCCGCTCGCCGCATCCGGCACGACGACCTGTTGCTGAAAACCGAGCGCCGAGGCCACCGCGCTCATTACGCGGTCGATCGGCCGGCCTTCCTGGGTGCCGCTCGTGAAATACACGCCACGCAGCAGCGCGGACTGCTCGAAGCGGGACGTGCTGAAGGTTTCGTTCAGAAAGCTCTTCAGCATCGCCTGCAACCCCGCGAACTGCTGCGGGAATCCATAGACGAGCGCGCGCCGGTGCACGTCGGTCTCGCGCTGCATGCGATTCAGCACGCGCGCCTGCAACTGCTTTTCGAGTGCCTCGAATTCGGCCGGAAACGCGGCCAGCGCGTCGTCGGGCGAGCCCTGCTCCGTGTAGGGGAACGTCATGCCCCAGACCTGTTCGCGCTCGTCGCGGCCGAGGTCGTCGAAAAACTCGGCGAAACCGGCGAGCAGATCGCATTTGGTCACGATCACGTAGACCGGAAAGCGCATGCCGAGCTGGCCGTACAGTTCCTTGAGCCGTTCGCGCACGGCCTTCGCCTGCTGGTCGCGCTGGGTGTCCGACAGTTGCAGCAGATCGCGCGCCGACAGCGCGACGATCACGCCGTTCAGCGGCCGGCGTGGCCGGTATTTGCGCAGCAGTTGCAGGAAACCGGCCCAGCCGGCCTGATCGGCCTCGGCGAAACTATCCTGGGTGGTAAAGCGGCCCGCCGTGTCGAGCAGCACCGCATCGTCGGTGAACCACCAGTCGCAATTGCGCGTGCCGCCCACGCCGCCGACCGACTGCTTGCCGAGCCGCTCGGCCAGCGGAAACTTGAGCCCCGAGTTCAGCAGCGCGGTGGTCTTGCCCGTGCCGGGCGCGCCGACGAACATGTACCACGGCAATTGATAGACATACTGACTACCAAAGCGGCCCTTGACCCGCGCCTTGCGCAAGGTCGCCATCGCCGCCTCGAAACGCTGCTTCAGGGCCGCGATGTCGGCCTCGGATTCTTTCTTGCCGGGCGCGGGCTCGTCCGTTCCCTGCGCCACCACGCGCGTGAAGCGGACGTTCGCGAGCCGCATCGCGAGCCAGCGCACGGCCCAGTAGAGCGCCCACAACAGCAGCAATACGACGATCACGACCCAGCGGCTGCCGGTGCTGTCGAGCGGCTCGTGACCGGCATACGCGACGAGCGGCCCCTCGACCCAGACGATCAGCGACAACGCGAGCACGCCGAGCAGCGACAGCACGATGGGCCGTCTCAGCCAGTTGAAGATTTTCATGCCCGGCTCCTCTGTGCCTTGCGCGACGAACGTCTTATCAGGTTCTTCACGATGCCGCTCCCGGCGCCAGCACCGTGATATCGACGCGGCGGTTGCGCGCGCGATTCGCGGCGGTGTCGTTGGGCGCGATCGGTTCGGCATCGCCGCGCCCTTCGGCGCTGAAACGGCCAGGCGTGCCGGCGCGGGCCGCGAGCATGTCGCGCACCGCTTCGGCGCGCGCCTGCGACAGATGCCAGTTCGACGGGAAGCGCGCGGAGAAGACGCGCTGATTGTCCGTATGACCGGCCACGACCACATTGCCCTGCACGGCCTTCAAGGCATCGCCGATCCGTTCGATGAGCGGCACGAAACCCTCGGCCAGATCGGCGCTGCCCGACGCGAACAGGCCGTCGCCGTTGATCGTGACGACGGTCCGGTCGGGCAACTCGGCCACGCGCACGAGACCGCGGGCGATTTCCGGCGCGAGGAACTGCGACAGCTTCGGCGCAAGCTTGGGCGCGGCCGCGAGTTTCGAGGCCAGCGCGGGCGCGGGCGCGACCCGAATCCCGTGCAGCGCTTCGAATACGCGGTCGGACATGTCGTTGAGCCGGAAGCTCAGCACCAGATGAACGATCACGAGCACGAGGCAGGCCACCGCCGCCGCGACCCACAAGGGCACCAGTTGCAGCAGCGGCTTGCGCTCGACCTTGACCGGCAGCCAGTGCGGCGACAGATCGCGCTCGGCCGCGCCGCGCTGGCCGCGAATCATCTGTTCGAGGCGTTCGCGGATCGTGTCGAGCTGCGTGCGGCCGCCGTCGATCAGACGGTAGCGTCCTTCGAAACCGAGGCCGAGAATCACGTAGATCAATTCGAGCACGTCGACATTGCCGGCGGGGTTCTGCGCGAGACGCTGCAGAATCAGGAAGAAACGCTCGCCGCCCGAGGCCTCGTTGTGGAACGTCACGAGCAGGCTGCGGCTGCCCCACAGGCCCGCGCCCCACGGCGTGCTGGCGATCGCTTCGTCGAGGAAGGTGCACAGGCAATAGCGCGAGGCGCCGAGCTTCTCGTCGTCGATGCCGTTGGCGCGGCCCTGGGCTTCGAAGTTGCGCACCATCTGCATCAGCTGGTTGCGCAGGTCTTCGACGTTCGGATGCGTCGGCAACTGGCGCAACGGCAGCGCCAGTTCGATCAGCGGGTTGGCCGCGCGCAGCAGCGGATTGAGCCCGCCGCCCGCGGGCAGCATCGGTGCGGGCGCCGCCGCGGCCGCCATGAACGCGGCCCGCGCGCCGCCCGGGGTCGGAATCAGGATCGTCGCGCCGGGGTCGTCGGCGGGACCACGCAGTTCGTCAGGAGTCACGATGAACGTCCTCAATCAAGGTATCAGCGGCGAATCGCCCAGAATTCCATTGCGAGACCGGGAAATTCGCCGGCGACGTGCAGCGCCATGCCGGCGGAACTCGCGAACTGCTTCCACAGCTCGTTGCCGCGATCGAGTTCGAAGTAGGTAAAGCCCGCATGAAACGGCAACTGCCGGGGCGCCACCGGCAACGCGCGCAGGCCGATGCCCGGCAGTTGCAGATTGACCAGATCGCGAATGCGCTCGATCGGTCCGATCTTCACCTGCGGCGCGAAGCCGGTCAGGATGTGCTCGGCCGGCATCTGCGCGCGCACCGCGAGCACGAAGGTGGCACCGGCAAACAGCGTCTTGTCCGGCACGATCGCCACGCGCAGGCCGAACTTGCGCTCTTCGAGCGGGATCGCCACCGCGTGCGGGTCCATCACCATGCTCAGCGACGCGCGGATATCGTCGATCACCGGCGCGAAGGTCTCGCGCAACCATTCGTGGCGATACACCGGATACGCGGGCGGGCGCTTCGACGCCTGGCTGAAGGTCGCCAGTTCGCCGGCCAGTTGCACCGCCACCTCGTAGAGCGCTTCGGGATGCAGACCGGTCATCGTCGAGAGATGCGAGGCCAGCGGCTCGTGACGGTTGATCAGCTGCAACAGCAGGAAATCGGCCACTTCCGCGACGCCCGTCACGCCGGGCTGCGCGAGGCGCCCGGCCAGCGCTTCGCCACGCTGATGCAGCAGGCCCACGAGATCGTCGACGAAGGCGCCGAGGCGGCGCGCCACGCGATAGTCGAGACACGGCGGGCTGTAGTCGTTTTCGAGCACGACCCGGTTGTCGGGCAGGCGTTCGAGCACGCGCGCCACGCCCAGCGCCGTATAGGCATTGGCTACGTCGGGAGCGAGCGCGAGGCGCACCCGCAGTTTGCCGATCTGCATCAGCGCCGCGCCGGCGTTCGGATCATTGCTGTCGCTCACGTCGAGTTCGGCGATGCGGTGGCGCGCGAAGTTCTCCTCGCTCGCCTCGTTGCCGGTTTCGGCCACGCCCGGCCGGCGCACCGGCAGCGCCAGTTGCACCAGCACGTTGCGGGTGCCCTCGGGAATGTCGAGCGGCTCGGGCAAGTCGTCGTCGGCGGGCAGATCGAATGGCGTGCCGTCGGGCAGCACACCGGCGCAGGACAGCAGCGCGAGCTTGCCGAGCTTGAGCAGCGGCTCGTCGATCTCCAGCGCGGTAAAGCCCCAGCTATACGGACGCAGGCCGGCGGCGCGCGTCTCCAGTTGCCGCTGCAGATAGCGGTCGTGCTGCTGCAAATGCTGGGGCTGCAGAAACATCCCCTCGGACCAGATGACTTTGCTATTCCAGGACATGTTGTTTCGTTCGAACGTTTCTAGGTGGGATCGGCTCAAGGTTTCGGCTGACGTGCGCGGGCCGCGTGCAGTTCGTCGATCTGGGCCTCGTACGCCTCATTGAACGCCTGGCCGAAAAGTTTCTGGAAGTCGTCCTCGGCTTCGCGCGCGACGGCGCCCTGCAAGCCGACGAACAGGTCCCATAGCTTCGCCTTGCGGTTCGACAGCACTTTTTCGAAGGCGCCCGGGTCTTTCAGCTGCGCTTCGATCGAGGCGGGATCGAAGCGGCCCAGCACATGCGCGAGCGCCGCGCGCATGCCGGCCAGCACGGCGAGTTCGTGCGCCTCGATATCGTCGAAGGCGCGCTTGAGCGCTTCGTCGGGCGGCAGATAGCCGGCCGTGCGGCCGGTCAGCATCTGCGCCAGCGCGCTGTCGACGTCGGGGAAAAATTTGAGCGGGTTGTTGTCGCGCGCGACGATCACGGTCGTGTCGAGGCGGGCTTCGCGTTTGGTCATCGAGCGGGCCCGCAATACCGCCATCGTGCCGCGCAGTGCTTCGCGCAACATCGTGCCGATCAGGCGCGCGAACTCCGGCCCGGGCAGATTCGGCGCGCGCGAGGGGTCGAGGCCGAGTCCTTCGAGCAGGGCCTGGAAGAGCACGGCGCGGTCGTCGCTCGTGGCACCGGGGGTGTCGTGGCGGGTTGGGGTTGTCGGGGCCGCTGGGGTTGCTGGGGCCGCGGGGATTGCAGGCGCGGCTCGTGCGGCGGACATCGCGGGCTGCGCGTTGCCTACTACGTCTTCGTGGATGGCCTGGGGCCGCGACGCTTCCGGGACCGGCAGCGGCACCTCAGGGAGCGGCGACGGCGCGGCAACGGATGACGTCTCCATCTCCAAGGGCGAAGCCGGCTGCGCGGCAAACGGCACATCGGGCTGCGCGGCTGGCGTTGGGGCCGGCATCGGAGCCACCGCTGGCGACGGCGCGGGCACGGGCACCGGCGTCGCCGCGGGCATCGTATGCCGCACGCTGGCGGCCTGA
>NZ_VWWM01000119.1:0-6203 GCF_011752945.1 Paraburkholderia sp. Cy-641 | reverse complement strand
CCGCGCCGCTCGCGGCAGCGCTGCCGCTTTTCGCCGCCGCTGCGCCCGCTTTCGACGACGCTTTCTCTACCGCGCCGCTACCCGCGCGAGCCGGCGTGCGCGCCGGCTTGGCGGCGGCAGCCGACGCTGCCGCACTGGTTTGAGACGCAGACCGTTTAGCCGGCGCCTTCGTGGCCGTTGCCATCCTGCCTCCTGCCTGGCGAGTCGATCAGAGGGAAGTACGAGGTGCGCTCACACGCGCCGCCACTCGGTCAACCCGCCGGGTTTGTCTTCAAGGGCAACACCGGCCTCGAGCAACTCGGCCCGGATCCGGTCTGCTGCCGCATAGTCCTTTGCCTGCTTGGCCGCTACGCGCGCGGCGATCTTCGCTTCGATCGCGGCGGGTTCGAGCGCGCCGTCGGCTGCAGCACCCGCTGCCTGCTGCAGGTATGCACGCGGCTCGCGCCCGAGCAGCCCGAGCACCGCGCCCAGCGCTCGCAATTGGCGGGCCAGCGCGGGCTCGCGCGTGCGATTCACTTCCGTTGCCAGTTCGAACAGCACCGATACCGCCACCGGCGTGTTGAAGTCGTCGTTCATGGCCGCCTGGAAACGCTGCGCATGCGCTTCGCTCCAGTCGAGCGCCGCCGCATCCGGCGCGACGTCTTTCAACGCGGTGTACAAACGCGCGAGTGCGTTGCGTGCGTCGTCGATATGCACGTCGCTGTAATTCAGCGGCGAGCGGTAATGCGCACGCGCGATGAAGAAGCGCACCACCTCCGCATCGTACTGCGCGAGCACCTCGCGAATCGTAAAAAAATTGTTCAACGACTTCGACATCTTCTCATTGTCGATCTGCACGTAGCCGTTGTGCATCCAGTAATTGACGAACCTTTGTCCGGTCGCGCCCTCGCTTTGCGCGATCTCGTTTTCATGGTGCGGAAACTGCAGGTCCTGGCCGCCGCCGTGAATGTCGAACTGTGCGCCGAGCAGCGTGCAGCCCATCGCCGAACATTCGATATGCCAGCCCGGACGGCCGCGCCCGTACTTCGAATCCCAGCCGGTGTCGGCGGGTTCTTCCGGCTTCGCCTGCTTCCACAGCACGAAGTCGAGCGGGTCTTCCTTCGCGTCGTTGGCCGCAACGCGTTCGCCCGCGCGCAGGTCTTCGAGCGACTTGCCCGAAAGCTTGCCGTAGCCCGCGAATTTGCGCACCGCATAGTTGACGTCGCCGTCGCTCGCCTGGTAGGCGTAGCCGTTCGCCTCAAGCTTCTCGATCATGCCGAGCATCTGCGGAATGAAGTCGGTCGCGCGCGGTTCGATGTCGGGACGCGCGATGCCGAGCGCGTCCGCGTCTTCGTGCAGCGCGGCAATGAAGCGATCGGTCAGCGACTTGATGGTCTCGCCGTTCTCGACGGCGCGGCGGATGATCTTGTCGTCGATGTCGGTGATATTGCGCACGTAAGTCACGTCGTAGCCGAGCGTGCGCAACCAGCGCTGCACGATGTCGAACACGACCATGACCCGCGCATGACCGACGTGACAATAGTCGTACACGGTCATCCCGCAGACGTACATCCGCACGACGCCCGGCTGCAGCGGCACGAAAGTTTGCTTGTCACGCGCGAGCGTGTTGTAGATGCGCAGAGATTCCATAGAGAGCGGTGCGTGGGCCGAAAGAAGTCCGCATTGTGCTTCTGCGCGCCGCGACCCGTGAACGAACAGGACAACGGGTGCGTCGCATACAGCTAAAACCGGCGCACCTCGTGCGGCGGTCAGGCTGCAGACGAGACTGCGAACCAGGCGGAGACGGCCACGAGTGGCGAAAAGACAGTCGGCGGTTCGACGGAACGCGCAGACCTTTTGTTAGAATGGCTCGGAGTATAACATCCAGACCTGAGCCTATGAAACACTCCAGCGGCCGCGCGCGCAGCGCTGCGACCCTCGCCGCGTCTACGTTTGGCGGCGTTGTCGGCGGTGCGACTTTCGAAGCGGCGCGCACTCTCGCGTTGCGTGTCACGGTGGCTGCGGCGCTCGCCGTCGTGCCGCTCGCAAGCGCCTATGCGCAGAAGGCCGCGGTCATGCCGCAAGGCCCTGCCGTGCGCGACAACACGCCGGAAATCGACACCTCGATCGAGCAGAAAAACTGGCAAGCCGCGCTGACCCAGCTCGATGCGCGCATCGCCTCGAATCCGCACGACGCGCAGGCCAGGTTCAAACGCGGCACGGTGCTTGCGCATCTCGGCCGCGACGACGAAGCGATCACCGCGTTCATCGAACTCACGCAGCTCTACCCCGAGCTTCCCGAGCCATACAACAACCTCGCCACGCTGTACGCGAAGCACGGCCGCCTGAGCGAGGCGCGCGCCGCGCTCGAAACGGCCGTCCAGGTCAATCCGAACTACGGCCTCGCCTACGAGAACCTCGGCGACGTTTATCTGCGCATGGCCAATGAAGCGTATCGCCGCGCGCAGGGCCTCGGCAAGGCGAGCGCGACGACCACGCAGCGTCTCGCCGACATCCAGAAGATCATCACGCCGCCCGCCGCGCGCAAGTCGGCGCAGCCGGCCGCCGCCACGCTGCCTGACGACTACACCGCGCGCGCCACCTCGAACATGACGCAAACGCCGAGCTTCCAGTTCGGCGGCGCGAACGGCTCGCTCGCCATGCCGCCGTACATGGCGCCGTCGCACTGACACCGGCTAACACCGGCTCGCTGCCGGCAGCCCGTTTTCTCCAACCTCGAGGATCTTCATGAAATGGTTGATGTTGGCGCTCGGCAGCGCCGCCCTGATCGCCAACGCCCCTGTCTTCGCGCAGTCCGGGTCGCCGGCCGGCGCGCAAGCCGCGCATCCGTCCGTTCTGCTCAAGACGTCGGAAGGCGACATCCGCGTCGAGCTGTATCCCGAGAAAGCGCCGAAAACGGTCGCGAATTTTCTCGACTACGTGAAGGCCGGGCAGTACAGCGGCACGATCTTTCATCGCGTGATTCCGGGCTTCATGATTCAGGGCGGCGGCTATACGCAGAGCTTCGCCGAGAAGCCGACGCGCGCGCCGATTCCGCTCGAAAGCCGTAACGGCCTGAAGAACACCACGGGCACGATCGCGATGGCGCGCACGAGCGATCCGAATTCGGCCACGGCGCAGTTCTTCATCAACACGGTGGACAACGCCAATCTCGACTACCCGAATCCGGACGGCAACGGCTACGCGGTGTTCGGCAAGGTCACGAGCGGCATGGACGTCGTGAAGCGCATCGAAGCCACGCCCACCACCACGCGCGGCCCGATGAGCAACGTGCCGCAAAAGCCGGTCGTGATCCAGTCGGCTACCGTCGTGAGCAAGTAATCCACACGCCCCGGCACGGCCTCGCGTCAATGCCTGACGACATGCCGCGCCTTTTTTCCAACCCGTTCATCAAAGGATTCCATCATGGTTGAACTGCATACGAACCACGGCGTCATCAAACTCGAACTCGACGCTGAAAAAGCGCCCAAGTCAGTCGAGAACTTCCTCAACTACGTGAAGGCCGGCCACTACGACAACACGGTGTTCCACCGCGTGATCGACGGCTTCATGATCCAGGGCGGCGGCTTCGAACCCGGCATGAAGCAAAAGCCGACGGCCGAGCCGATCAACAACGAAGCGAACAACGGCCTGAAGAACGTCAGCGGCTCGATCGCGATGGCACGCACGAACGACCCGCATTCGGCGACCGCGCAATTCTTCATCAACGTGAACGACAACGACTTCCTGAACCACTCGTCGCCGACGCCGCAAGGCTGGGGCTACGCGGTGTTCGGCAAGGTCGTCGACGGCATGGACGTGGTCGAGAAGATCAAGAAGGTCAAGACCGGTTCGAAGGGCTTCCACCAGGACGTGCCGGTCGACGACGTGGTGATCGAGAAGGCCGTGGTGGTCGGCTGAAACGCCGCCGACATCACACTCAGGCATCGACTCGTTTGAACTGAAATCAGGCACCTTCAATGCTGCAAGAGACGCCGCTGCGAAGCGTCGCCGCGGGCGTGCCTGGCGAGGGCCAACGCCCGCACGCCGCACGCCCGTTTTTCTTTATCTCCGATCTGCATCTGAGCGAGGCGATCCCGCGCACGGTCGCCGCGTTCGAGCACTTCATCCGCGTGACCGCCCAAGAGGCGGACTCGGTGTTCATTCTCGGCGACCTGTTCGAATACTGGGTCGGCGACGACATGCTCGGCGAGCCGTTCGTCGCACGCATGACGGCCTTGCTGCACACGCTGTCGGAGCGCGGCATCGCGCTCTACATCATGCACGGCAACCGCGACTTCCTGCTCGGCAAGCGCTTCATGAAAGCGGCCGGCGCGATCTGGCTGCCCGATCCGTTCGTGATTACCGCGTTCGGCCTGCGCGTTGCGCTCGCGCACGGCGATCGCCTCTGCACCGCGGATCGCGGCTATCAACTGTTCAGGCGTTTCGCGCGCAATCATGTCGCGCAGATGCTGTTTCTCGCGTGGCCGTTCCGCTGGCGGCGCAAGCTCGCCGAAAACATGCGCGCCAAGAGCGAGCATGGCCGGCTGCGGCCGGTATCGGTCAAGTATGACGTGACGCCCAAAGGTGTCGCCGCGCTCTTCAAGACGTCGAAAACGACGACCATGATTCATGGGCATACGCACCGGCCCGCGCGGCATCGCGAGCCGGGCGGCACGCGCTGGGTTCTGCCGGATTGGGACCTCGATCACGGCCCGCGCCGCGGCGGGTATCTGCGGATCGATGGCGACGGGATTCGAGCGTTGCCGCTCGATTGAAACGGCGATGTTGCAGCCGCGCGCTGAATTCGCGTGAATCGGCGCGAAGCCATGCGAACCCCGATGAGTCTGCGTAGTCCGGCGCGCATTCGCGGCACCGGACATGGAACGACGATCAGCGCTGCGCGACCGCGCCTTCCACCTTCCCCGCAATCGCGGCCGACAAACGCCGCAAATCGAGCAACGCCGCGTCTGCGCCTTCGAGCCCTTCGAGACTCGTGCCGAGCCGCTCGAGCGCATCGACGATCTCGTCGATGCGTCGTGACTGCGTGGCCGCATGATCGATCAGGCCGTGAATCGCGAGCGACACCGGATCGTCCGCATTCGGCGTGATGCCGTAGGCGCAGAACGCGCTCTTTTCCGCCGCGCGTTTGGCGTCGCGCGCGGCGCCATTCGACTCGGCAGCTTGCGTGGCGACCGCGCTCGGGACCGTCGACGCAGCAGCTGCCGGCACGATGATCCGCGCCGGATTGCCGACCGCCGTGCCGCGTGCGGGCACCGGTTTCGTGACGACCGCGTTCGAGCCGATCTTCGCCTCCGCGCCGACCGTGAAACCGCCGAGCACCTTCGCGCCCGCGCCGACGATCACGCCGCGCTCGAGCGTCGGATGCCGCTTCGCACCGCGCGTGAGCGACGTGCCGCCGAGCGTCACGCCCTGGTAGATCGTGCAGTCGTCGCCGACCTGCGCGGTTTCGCCGATCACGACGCCCATGCCGTGATCGATGAACACGCGCCGCCCGAGCGTCGCGCCGGGATGGATTTCGATGCCGGTCATGAAGCGCGCCATCTGCGAGACGAAGCGCGCAAGCCAGCGGCGCCTCGCGCGCCAGCACGCATGCGCGAAGCGGTGCAACACGAGCGCGTGCAGCCCCGGATAACACGTGAGCACTTCCCATGCGCTGCGGGCGGCGGGATCGCGCTCGCGGATCGTGGCGATATCTTCGCGAAGTCTCGTGAACATGGCAGGGACGGTGTTGTGAGGGAAAAACCGTCCGCGTTGTTTTGCGCGCTGCCTGCTGCATTGCGCGCTACGCATGACGGTGCGGCTGCCGTTTAGCACGGTGGCCGCTTTGCTTCGTATGTTTTGTGGATTGTAGGGCGATTGCGCGAAACCTGCCGGAAGCCCACGCTGCCCGCAAGGTCGTCCGCGGGCGAGGGCGGCGCCGGGATGTGCGTGGTCCGCCGCCGTGCTTCGCCGCCGTAATACGCCTTGCCCGGCTGCTCAGTCGGTTCGCTTCGTCTTGAGCAGGATGTGCTTGGCGATGCCGCGCACGATGTTGACCTCTTCGCGCTCGAGCCCCGAACGCGCGAACAGCCGCCGCAGCCGCGACATCAGCTTCTTCGGATTGGCCGGATCGAGAAATTCGAGCGCGACGAGCGCGCTTTCGAGATGCGTGAACATGCTCTCGATTTCGTCGCTGGCCGCCAGTTGCGCGCGCGCGTCGA
>NZ_VWWM01000118.1:0-6411 GCF_011752945.1 Paraburkholderia sp. Cy-641 | reverse complement strand
GGTGCTGCCGGCGCGCGCGCAGGTGCGTACGTTCACGGCCGCCGATCTCGAAGCGGACGCGCCGCACGTCGCGAGCGACTGGTCCGCATGGTGGCCCGCACACGGTGCGTGGCTGCCGCTCACCGACCGCGCGGGGCATGCGCTCGGCGGCGTCGTGTTCGCACGCGAAGCAGCCTGGAGCGCGACCGACTGCGCGCTGCTCACCGAACTGGGTCAGGTTTGGGCGCATGCCTTCGAGGCGTTCGCGCCGCGCGCCTCGTGGCTCGAACGCGCGCGCGCCGTGCTGCGGCCCGGCCGTCAGCAGCGCCGCGTGCTGATCGGGCTCGCGGTGGCCTGCGTGATTCCGTTGCGCCTCACCGTGCTCGCGCCCGCCGAGGTCACGCCGAAAGATCCGTTCGTCGTGCGCGCGCCGCTCGACGGCGTGATCGACCGTCTCTACGTGAAGCCGAATCAGCCGGTGCAGCGCGGCACGCCGCTGCTCGGCCTCGACGCGACCGCGCTGCAATCGCGCTACGCGCTCGCGCGCAAGGACTTCGATGCCGAACAGGAAGAGTTCCGCCAGACCGCGCAGCTTGCCGTCACCGACGACCGCACGCGGCTCGACATGGCCGAGCGCAAAGGCAAGCTCGACCAGAGCCAGGTGCAGCTCGACTACACCGCGCAGCAGCTGGCGCGCGTGAAGGTGAACGCCGAGCGCGCGGGGGTGGCAGTGTTCAGCGATCCGAACGAATGGACCGGCAAGGCGGTCGCGGTCGGCGAAAAGATCCTGCTGCTGGCCGACCCTGCGCGCGTTGAGTTGACCGCGTGGCTGCCGGTTGCCGACAACATCGACGTGAAGCCGGGCGCGACGCTCACGCTGTATCCGAAGAGTTCGCCGCTGTCGAGCTACGAGGCACACATCGACTCGATCGCGTACCGCGCGGAGCCGACGCCCGACGGCGTGCTCGCGTACCGCGTGCGCGCGAGCTTCGTCACGGCCGACGCCAATGCGCCGCTCGGCGCGATGGGTACCGCGCGCATTCGCGGCCCGTGGGTGCCGGCGATCTACTACGTGCTGCGCCGCCCGTTGACGCTCGCGCGTCAGTGGCTCGGCTGGTGAGGCGCGGCGCGCCCGTTCGACAGCGTCAATTCATCGCATCATGGCCCGACTTCCGCAACTGCGTCAGGAACTGACGCTCACACGAGGCGCCGCGACCCCCGAGGGCGCGCCGACCTGGATGCTGCACGATCCCGCGGCGAACCGCTTTTTCCAGCTCGGCTGGCCCGCGTTCGAACTGCTGTCGCGCTGGCCGCTCGACGATCCGCGCGCGATCGTCGAGAGCGTGAACCGCGACACGACGCTTACCGTCACGTCCGACGATCTCGACCTGCTCGTGCGCATGCTGCGCCAGCAGAATCTGCTGATCGCCGCGAGCGCCGCCGACACCGCGCGCCTGCAACAGCACGCCGACGCGCATCGCACGACGCGGGCGATGTGGCTGCTCAAGCACTATCTGATGATCCGCATTCCGCTCTGGCACCCGATGCCGTTTCTGCGCCGCGCCGCGCGCTTCGCCGGGTTCGCGTACCGGCCCGCGTTCTGGTGCGTGGTGGCGGTGTGCGCGCTGGCCGGGCTGTTTCTCGCCTCGCGCCGCTGGGACGAGTTCCTGCACACGTTCCACGGTTACGCCGACTGGCGCGGCCTGATCGGCGTGGGCATCGCGCTCGGCTGCGCGAAGGTGCTGCACGAATTCGGCCATGCGTTTACCGCGCAGCGTTACGGCTGCCGCGTGCCGACGATGGGCGTCGCGCTGCTCGTGATGCTGCCCGTGCTCTACACCGATACGACCGAAGCGTGGAAAGTGCCCGAGCGCAAGAACCGCTTGTGGATCGGCGCGGCCGGCATGCTGAGCGAAATCGCGCTCGCCGCGTTCGCGACACTGGCGTGGAGCGTGCTGCCCGACGGACCGCTGCGCGCCGGCGCGTTCCTGCTCGCGACCACGACCTGGATCGCGACGCTCGCGATCAACGCGAGTCCGTTCATGCGCTTCGACGGCTACTTCCTGTTGTCGGACTGGCTCGACATGCCGAACCTGCACGACCGCGCGTTCGCGCTCGGCCGCTGGTGGCTGCGCGAAGGGCTGTTCGGCCTCGGCGATCCGCAGCCCGAGCCGTGTTCGGCCGCGCGGCGGCGCTTTCTGATCGGCTTTTCGTTTGCGACATGGCTGTACCGGCTCGTCGTGTTCATGTCGATTGCGCTCGTCGTTTATCACGCGTTTTTCAAGCTGCTCGGCATGCTGCTGTTCTTCGTCGAATTCGGCTGGTTCATCGTGCGGCCGATCTGGCGCGAGGCCGCCGCGAGCTGGCAGCGGCGCGGTGAATTGCGCTGGCGGCGCGAGACACGCAGGAGTGTTCTGCTCGGCGCGGCGCTGCTGATCTTTTTCGCGGTGCCGTGGCACGCGGGCGTGAGCGCGCCCGCAGTGCTTGGGCCGCAACGCGCGCAGGGACTCTACGCGGTCGGACCCGGCTACCTCGCCGCCGAGCCGCCGCCCGCGCGCGACGGCCAGTTCGTGCATGCGGGCGAGACGCTGGCGGTGCTGGTGTCGCCCGATCTCGACTATCGGCTGAAGGCCGCGCAGGCCGACGAAGCGCAATTGCGCTGGGAAGTCGAACAGCAACCGTTTGACGAGCGCTTGCAACGCCAGGGCACGGCGCTCGCGCGCCGTTGGGACGCTGCGCGCGAGACGGTGACGGGCTTGCAGGCGCAGATCGCGCAACTGACGATCCGCGCGCCGTTCGACGGCCACGTGCAGATTGCCGGCGATGCGCTGGCCGCGGGCATGTGGCTGCCGCGCGGCGAGCGCTTGTTCGATCTGATCGCGCCGACTGGCGTGAAGGGTTTTGCGTTTGTCGGCGAGAGCGACGTGGCGCGCCTGAGGGCGAGGCAGAGCGCGGTGTTCGTGGCGAACGTCGCGGAGCTGCCGCGTCGCGCGTGCCGTATCGAGGCGATCGACAAGGTCAACGTGGCGACGCTCGATCAGCCTTCGGTTGCGAGTACCTATGGCGGGCCGATTCCGGCCGAGTACGATGCGAAGACGCATCAGCTGGTGCCGTTGCAGGCGACGTGGCAGGTGCGCTTCGATGCGTGCGACGGTGTGCCGGCGATCGGGCGCGAGGTGAGCGGGACGGTGCAGTTGGGAGCGGGGCGCGAGAGTTTTATCGGGCGAGGTGTGCGGTATGTTGTGGCGATTTTGCAGAGGGAGGCGGGGTTTTAGGGGGCTTTGCGGTATGACTCTCGCTGCGCTGCCGTGCTGCCGCGCTGTGTAGGGCCTCGCTGAGGCGGGGCATATTTTGACTGCAAAACAATAGTTAGAGCAGTCGCTGCATTGCCATTGTCACGCTATGTGCGACGAACAGAGCTATCTATCGATCTTCGCGTGGCTCGACTTCAATTGAATCCAATGTTTCGCTAATAAATCGTGTTGCTCGTAGATCACCGCCGGTAATTTCGTGCTCGCGCCTGTCGAGAAATCGAATCTTCGTGTCGATTAACGGTGGTAGATTCTCCTTCGCTCTGAAGCGGCGAGCAGGTTGTCTGTAACGCTGATCTATGTATTTTTCTTCGAAGAGATGATTTGGCGGCAGAGACCGACGCGCTCGGCTACAGCGATGTTTCCGGCCACATACCCGAAATAAAAAGGCTACTAGACAAGGCTTTGCACCTATCGGCAGAGCAGATCGAATTAGCGGGCAAGCGTTGTCATCCGCACAGCGGTTTCAACGTGCGCACCGTCGATACCTTGCCTAACGACCCGCCGCATTCAGCCTGCGCCACAACGTCGTCTTGCTGATGCCGAGCGCCGCACACACCGCATCGCGATCACCGCCATGCGCCGCGAGCGCCGCGCGGATTTCATCGGCTTCGACATGACGGCTGCGTTCGCGCAGCGTCAGCACGGCGGGCTTCGCGCGCGCGACGGGTTCGACGATTTCCGGTGCGACCGAACGCAGCATCTCGCGCGTAACGATGGCCGAGTCTTTCGGCAGGGCGTTCGCACCGCTGCCTGCCGCGAAATCAGCATCGCTTTCTGCATACGCACAGGCACCCGCATCCGCAAGCTCCACCGCAATCCGCTCGATCACATTCTGCAATTCGCGCACATTACCCGGCCACGCATAGCGCCGCAATGTCGCGCCGAGTCCCGCGAGCATGCGCGCGGCGGTCTCCGTGTCGGGCACGCGCGCCGCCAGCCTCGGTTCGCGCGCGGCGGCCTGGCGCAGCAGTTCGGCCGCGAGCGGCAGTAGATCACCGGGCCGTTCGCGCAGCGGCGGCAGCGCAATGCTGAGGATATTGAGCCGGTAGTACAGGTCCGCGCGAAAACTGCCGTTCGCGACGCTTTCGGTCAGCGTGCGATGCGTCGCCGCGACGACGCGAATATCGACGCGCACCGGCTCCGTCGAGCCGAGCCGTACCACCTCGCGCTCCTGCAACACGCGCAGCAGGCGGCTTTGCAGCGACAACGGCATCTCGCCGATCTCGTCGAGAAACAGGGTGCCGCGATGCGCGACCTCGATGAGCCCCGCCTTGCCGCCCTTGCGCGCGCCCGTAAACGCCCCTTCCTCGTAGCCGAACAGCTCGCTTTCGAGCAGCGCTTCGGGAAACGCGCCGCAATTGATCGCGACGAACGCGAAGTCGCGCCGCGCGCTCAGTTGATGCATGCTCTGCGCGACCATTTCCTTGCCGGTGCCGCTCTCGCCGAGAATCAGCACGGTTGCGTCCGACTTCGCATAACGCGCGACGAGCGCGCGCACGCGCTGGATCGGCTCGGACACGCCGACGATATCGTCGAGCCGGTAGCGCGCGGTGAACTGCTGCACGCGCTGGCGCGAGCGCAGCGTGCGGTCGAGCCGCTCGAGCGCGCGCGATTCCTGAAACGTGAGCACGGTGCCGCCTGCCGTGCTGTTGCTCGCGAGCGGTCCGCGATGCACGACGTAGCTCGCGCCGCGCACGGTGCAGAAGCTGTCGCCGTCCGCATCGGGCAGGCTGCCGGCGAGGTCGGGCGCGAGTTCGAGCAGCGTGCGCCCGACCGCCTTCGCGGGATCGATGCCGAGCACGCCGGCCAGCCGCTGGTTCATCACCTCGACGCGGCCTTGCGCGTCGAGCGCGACGACGCCGTCGCGCAGATGTTGCAGCAGCGTGTCGAGCCGCTGGCGGCGCACGGTTTCGCGGCGCGTCGCCTGTGCGACTTCGAGCGCGGTCGCGAAGCCGGCGCGTATCGAGGCGCGCGAATAGAGAAACACCGCGCCCATGCCCGCGTTCGCGGCCAGATCGGTGACGAGGCCGGGGCCGACCACGACGTCGATGCCGCGATCGCTGAGGTCGAGCACGACGCTTTCCGCGTCCTGCGCCGATTGATACGACGCGAACGTCACGTCGAGCGTGTAGGCGGCCATGAAGCGGCGCACTTCGTCGGGCGTGTCGCCGTGCGTGACGAGCGCGACACGCTTGCCCTCGCGACGCGCGCGCGCGAGCGCATGCATCACGTCGAAGCCGGTCGCGTTGATCCGCACGACCGGCACCGACACGCGCGTCTTCAGATACGCGCCGTTCGAGCCGCCCGCGATCACGACGTCGGGCCGCGCGGCGCCCGCGCCTTCGATCTCGCGCACCGCGTCCTCGAAGCCGTGCGAGACGATGCGCAGATCCGCGCGCTCGACGTATTCGCCGGCGATCTCGAAGAACAGGTCGCGCAGGCGGCTGATGGAGAGCGCCCAGATGCGCGGGCGCTGCGCCGGTTCGTAAAGTGGCGTGCTCAAGGCGGTCGGCTCGCGGGAGAGTGGAAGTGCCTAAAGTGCCTATTATGCGGGCATTCATTGCTGATTTGAAATCAGCATTTCATTTTTGAAATGAAATGCGGCGGCCCGCGTGCGGGCGGTGGCGGCGGTCGCCCATCAAATCAGGCACTTAGCCGGCGCCTGGCGAGCCGGGCAGGGGCTGGCCCGTTCTTTGCATTTGAAGCGACGGTCCACGGTTTCAAGTCCAACGCCCCACCCGTATCTGGAGACAATCGATGAGCGAAGCAGACAACAGCACGCCGAACTCGGGCGCATTCAAACCGAAGAAATCCGTCGCGCTGTCGGGTGTGACCGCGGGCAATACCGCGCTGTGCACGGTCGGCAAGACCGGCAATGACCTTCACTATCGCGGCTACGACATTCTCGACATCGCCGGCGCCTGCGAATTCGAGGAGATCGCGTATCTGCTGGTCCACGAAAAGCTGCCGACTGCCGCCGAACTGAAGGCTTATAAAACAAAGCTCAAGGGCCTGCGCGGACTGCCCGCCAACGTCAAGGCCGCGCTCGAATGGATTCCGGCCGCCGCGCATCCGATGGACGTGATGCGTACCGGCGTTTCCGTACTCGGCACCGTGC
>NZ_VWWM01000117.1:0-6504 GCF_011752945.1 Paraburkholderia sp. Cy-641 | reverse complement strand
TGGTTTTTAAAGATCAGTCCACAAACTCACAGCACCCAAACCACCCGGCACCGCTTCGTTTGCGTCGCTGCGTCTGCAGCAGAGAAACGAGATTATGCTGACCGCCCCACGTCACGTCAAGACCCTTCTCACAATTTCTTTTAAAAAAATCGAAGAGCTTAAAAATCGAGCACCATGGCATCGAATTCAAATTAGTTAGCCATCCGATTTAATTTGCACCGGGAGAAGCGAAGAACATGGATTAGAAGATTAGGTAATTGGCGAAAAGCGACCTGAGGAGCTTTTCCACAGAAAATGTTCGCAAGCCTGTGGATAACCACTCCACAATTACGCCAAGTCATTGAAGTAAAACCATTCTTGCGCGTTGCGCGCGAAGCATGACCGCTTTCGCGGTCATGCATTGCCTTCAATCTCAGGCCGACCTCATCGTTACGCGCGCATTCGTACGCATGAATGCACTGCGCTCGACCAGCGCGCCAAACAGCAACCCGATCGTCGCCCACATGATCACCTGCATGCCGATCGCGACGACGCGGAACTTCCACAGCAGCACGGCCGGGAAAGCGGCGGGCACTTCATTGATGACCGGCATCGACAACTGCACGGCCGCGATGATCGCGACGAACACCAGGCCTGCCACGATCGAGCCATTCCACGCGCCGAGCTTCGCAACCGCGCGGCGGCGCACCTTCAGCGCAAACACCATCGTCACGAGCGAAATGGCGATCATCAGGAAGAACAGCCCCGTGCGCATGCCGATCGTCTCGGGATCGCCGACCGATGGCGGATTCGCCGGATACTTGATATTCGGCACGATCACGAGCGCGATGAAGGCGCCGAGCGCGAGCCATGCGGACAACGCGCGCACGCTCAATGCACCCGCCCGTCCATAGGCATACGCAAACACAAGCGAGAACAAACCACCGAACGCCGCACCATACGTCACGACGCCGGTCAACAGACCGAGACCCGCCTGCGTTTCGCGGCTCACGAGTTCGGGCTCGGGAGCTTCGCCGCGTGCGGCCGCCGCTTTTTCTTCGAATGAAATAGCCTGATCGACCTGCGGCTCACCCGCGAGTCTCGCGAAGCTGAATGTGAGCAAGCCCGCGACAATGCCCGCGAGCATCCCGCGCACCAGTAATTTGCCAACCATGTCGGACTCCGTTAGTGGCAGGGAAAGCCAAGCAGATGGCGGCCGTCGTGCACGAACTCATGCACGTACATGCCGGGGACCAGCGAGGTAGCCCCCTCTTCCGCACCAACGAAGTAAAGCGCGAGCAACAGCAGCAAACCGCCGAATACCACCCACGGCAGCAGTTCGCGCAAAGGAATCGGAGTAGGCTCGGCCGCGGGTTGCGCGGCGGGATCGAAAACGGCTTCGGCCATGATGGATATCTCCTGGGGGTAACGCGCCCCGAAAGTCGATGACATAGGAATGGTGCGAAGCACAGGTCTGGCTTTCGGCTCTTGCTTGCAAACCGATTACAGTGGCGCGACCGCGCCGGGCTCTCACCGGCTTCCATGCTTCGCGGAGCCCTTATTCTACGCGCTAAACTTCGGCCTTCATGAAAGCTTCGGCCACGTTTGCAAGCTCGCGTGGACAAACGGCAGCATCGGGAAAGCACGGAATGGATACGCGACTGCTACTGATAAGCCACGCGGCGACGGCCTCGCAACGCGCCGGCCGCTTCCCTTCCGACGACCCGCTCGACGCGCGCGGCACCGCCGAAGCGCAAGCGGCGCGCGCCCGTCTCGCACTTGCGCACGAGGCTCGCGTCTTCACGAGCCCGGCTGCCTGCGCGCGCGATACGGCTGCGGCGCTCGGCCTGAACGCCACACCCACCGCAGCGCTAGCGGATATCGACTACGGCGACTGGCGCGGCCAGCGCCTCGCGGATCTCGCCAATGAAGCGCCCTTGCAACTCGCCGCGTGGACCCGCGACGCCGACACCGCGCCGCCCGGCGGCGAATCGTTCAGCCAGCTCGTGCAACGGATCGGCGCATGGCTCGACGCACCGGACGGACCCACGACATCGGCATCGACATGCAACGCGGCAAACCCGGCACCGCCAGCCGCATCGCCGCAAACACACACGGTGCTCGCCATCACGCACGCGCCGCTGCTGCGAGCCGCCATCGTGCATGCGCTCGGCGCATCCGCACAGGTATTTCCTCGCATCGAGATCGCTCCGCTGTCGGTCGTCGAATTGCGCCACTCGCGGCGCGGCTGGACATGGTGGCCAGCCGCCACTCGCTGACGCGAACGCGGCATGCGAAACATACGGCTTCGCTCCCCTGCTGGCAGCCCCGCCGCCGCATCCGACACAACATCCGACACCATCGGAAACACGTCCCGTCCCCCTCCGTTTAACGCGACTGTCGCATTCGCGCCGCAGACTCTCCCGGCACGGCGCGAATTTCCGATTCAATAGTTTGCTAACGAATATCAAGGAAATACAATACCTGCCATGCCGAATCTCGATACCCTGCGCCGCACCGTCAGCAGCACGCTGGTCGTCGCCGCCAGAAAGTGGCGGCGCACGAGTCATGGCGTGCTGGCGGCCTTCAACGTCTCCGAAGCGTGCGCGACCCCGCTTCTGACCGCGAGCCGGCTCGGTTCGGCAGTGCGCCAGGTTACGCTCGCCGATCACGTCGGCATCGAAGGCCCTTCGCTCGTGCGGCTGCTCGATCAGCTATGCGCAGCGGGTCTGATGCGCCGCGAGGAAGATCCCGAGGACCGCCGCGCCAAAACCGTCGCGCTCACCGACGAAGGCCGCGCCGTCACCGCGAAGATGGAAGAGGAGCTGGTCACGTTGCGCGCCCAGGCGCTCAAGGGCCTGTCGCGCGACGATCTCGAAGCCACGCTGCGCGTGCTCGATGCGTTCACGACGGATGCCAGCGGCCGCGCCGAGCCCGACGCCGAAGCGGCGGCGGCAGCGAAGCCCGAGCCGCCGCAACGCGGCACAACGGCCGGACCTGCAGCGGGCACGCGCGCGCCGCTCGAACGCGCCGCGTCCAAGCGCACCGCGTCGCCGCTCAAACGCGAACCCGCGCGGCGCGAACCCCTCGCCGTCAAACTCGGCAAGACCGGCAAGAGCGCGGCCCCAGGCGCCGGCAAGGCGCACGGTACGGTCAAGGCACGCAAGTCCACCAAACGCGGCGTCCGCGCAACGGCGCCACACAACGCCGGGTCCGCGTAACGGTCTATGGCCTACCCTTCCTTTCGCGACTGGCTGTTCTCGGTCAAGACGTTCTTCGCGGCAATGCTCGCGCTCTACATCGGACTCGCGTTCCAGTTGCCGCGGCCGTACTGGGCGATGGCCACCGTCTATATCGTGTCGAACCCGTTCGTCGGCGCGACCCGCTCGAAGGCACTCTATCGCGCGCTCGGCACTGCGCTCGGCGCGGCGGGCGCGGTACTGCTCGTGCCGCCGTTCGTCGAATCGCCGTATCTGTTCAGCGTGGTCGTCGCGCTCTGGACCGGCACGATGCTCTACCTCGCGGTATCGGACCGCACCGCGCGCAGCTACGTGTTCATGCTCGCGGCCTACACGATGCCGATCATCGCGCTGCCTTCGGTGACGAATCCCACCGGCGTGTTCGATCTCGCGGTCAGCCGGACCGAGGAAATCCTCGTCGGCATCGTCTGCGCGAGCATCGTCGGCAGTGCGCTGTTTCCGAGCCGGCTCGCGCCGACCATCATCGAGCGCACCGACGCATGGTTTCGCGACGCCGCGTTCTACGCGACCGAAACGCTGTCGGGCCGCATCGCGAGCGCGGCGATTTCGGGCGCGCGGCAGCGGCTCGCGAGCACGATCAACGGTCTGGAACTGCTGCTGAGCCAGCTCGCCTACGATCACACGCGGCCCGACATCCTCGCGCGAGCACACGAACTGCGCGGACGCATGCAGTTGCTGCTGCCGATCATGTCGTCGCTCGCCGACCCGCTGCTCGCGCTCTACCACAACGGCCAGCACAGCTGGCCCGAAGGACTCGACGCGCTGCTCAAAGACGTCATCAAGTGGTTCAACCAGCCGCTGCCCGCGCCGAGCAAGGGCTATCACCCGGACGAAACCGCCAACGCGCTGCGCGAGCGCATCGCGGCGCTGCGTCCACCCGCGGCCGCGCTCGCGCACTGGGACGGCGCGCTGCTCTCGAACGCGCTATGGCGTCTGAGGCAGGTCATCGACGTATGGCAGGACTGCCGCTCGCTGCGCATCATCATCGCGCGCGACGAAGGTTCGTGGCGGCCGCACTTCCGTCATTGGCGGCTCGGCGGCACCGAGCGTTTCTACGACCGCGGCATCATGCTGTTCGCGACCGTGTCCGCGGGGCTCGCGGTGATTCTCGCGTGCAGCCTGTGGATCGGCTCGGGCTGGAACGATGGCGCCAGCGCGGTAACGCTCGCGGCGGTGGCCTGCTGCTTCTTCGCCGCGCTCGACGAACCCGCGCCGATGGTGTTCCGTTTCTTCCTCGCGACCGCGGTCAGCGTGCTCGCGGCGGGCGTCTATCTGTTCGCGGTGCTGCCGCACGTGCACGACTTCCCGATGCTCGTGATCCTGTTCGCCGGGCCGTTCATCCTCGTCGGCACGCTGATTCCGCGCCCGCAGTTCAACATGGTCACGGTGCTCGTCGCGGTGAACACGGCGACCTTCATCAGCATTCAGGGCGCCTACGAGGCTAACTTTCTCACCTTCGTGAACGCCAATCTCGCGGGCCTCGCCGGCCTGCTCTACGCGTATCTGTGGACCAGCGTGACGCGTCCGTTCGGCGCCGAATTCGCGGCTTCGCGCCTGCTGCGCTCGAACTGGGCCGACGTCGCACTGACCGCGTCGACGACGCCGATCGAAGACCCGCGCAATCTCGCCGCACGCATGCTCGACCGTCTGATGCAACTGATCCCGCGCCTCGCCGCGACCGACGAGCACCGTCATCCGTCGATCGAGAGCTTCCGCGATCTGCGCATCGCGTTCAACGCGATCGATCTGCGCCGCGCCACGCGCAAGCTCGGCGGCGAAGTGCCGGGCGCGATCGAGCACGTTCTCGACGGCGTACGCAGTTACTACGAGAGCTGCGTCGAGCGGCGCCGCCGCGAGCCGGTGCCGCAGAGCCTCATGGTGTCGATCGACGCGGCGGTCGCGCGCGTCACCGCGCAAGGGCTCGCGAATGCCGCCGCGCCGACTGAAACCTCGCCGACCTCGGCGCGCCAGTTGCGCGACGCGCTGCACGCGCTCGTCGGCTTGCGTCTTTCGCTGTTTCCGGCCACGCTCACGAAGCCGACGCCGACCGAACCGGAGGCTTCCGCATGATGCGCGCCTCCGCTTCCGGCAGCCCGTTCCCACTCTTTTCCAGTTCCCGCGATGATCGGTGAAATCGATATCTTCGGCGTGTTCGTGCCGTCCGTGCTGGTGCTGATGCTGATCGCCTACCTGATCAACCTCGTCATCCGCACGGTGCTCGCGTACGTCGGCTTTTACCGCTTCGTGTGGCATCGCTCCATCTTCGATCTCGGCATCTATGTGCTGGTGCTGGGCCTTGTCGTCGTCGTTTCGCACAGACTAATAACGTGAAAAAAACCTGGTTCTCGCTCGGTCAGATCCTGCTGACCCTGATCGTCGTCGTGGTGGCCGCGCTCGTGCTGTGGAAGCTGGTCGCCTATTACATGTTCGCGCCGTGGACCCGCGACGGACACGTGCGCGCCGACGTGATCCAGGTCGCGCCCGATATCTCGGGGCTGATTTCGTCGGTCGAGGTGACGGACAACCAGCAGGTCAAGCAAGGCCAGGTGCTGTTCGTGATCGATCAGGCGCGCTATGCGCTCGCGCTGCGCCAGGCCGAAGCGACCGCGCAGCAACGCCGCGCCACGCTCGACCAGGCGCGCCGCGAATACGCGCGCAATCGCCAGCTCGGCAATCTCGTCGCGACCGAAGTGCTCGAGGAAAGCCGCTCGCGCGTCGATGCGGGCGAGGCCGCGCTCGCCGACGCGGACGTCGCGATCGACACCGCGAAGCTGAACCTCGAACGCTCGACGATCAAAAGCCCGGTCGACGGCTATCTGAACGACCGCGCGCCGCGCGCCGGCGAATTCGTCGCGGCGGGCCGCCCGGTGGTGGCGGTGGTCGACATGCACTCGTTCCGCGTCGACGGTTACTTCGAGGAAACCAAGCTGCGCGGCATCGACATCGGCCAGCCGGTCGACATCACCGTGATGGGCGAGCCGACGCCGTTGCGCGGCCACGTGCAGAGCATCGTCGCCGGGATCGAGGACCGCGACCGCACGCAAGGCTCGAATATGCTGCCGAACGTGAACCCGGCGTTCAGCTGGGTGCGGCTCGCGCAGCGCATTCCGGTGCGCGTCGCGCTCGACGAAGTGCCTAGACCGCGCAGCAACGCCGCGCCACGCTCGACCAGGCGCGCCGCGAATACGCGCGCAATCGCCAGCTCGGCAATCTCGTCGCGACCGAAGTGCTCGAGGAAAGCCGCTCGCGCGTCGATGCGGGCGAG